>CALWPV010000056.1 GCA_944383515.1 uncultured Clostridia bacterium | reverse complement strand
TTTCCGATGTATTCATTCGTGACATCTGCCGGTAAAGGGTATGAAAGCACTGGATTCTCTCTGAAACGCTTCAGAAACTCGTTGACAGTTGTTTTGCTGCAGTCGCCACAGCTTTCGGCGATTTCACGGCAGCTGAGATGGTTCACAAAGTGAAGCCTTAGTACTTTTTTTGTAATCCATAGTAGGACCTCCAGATATAATATTTCTCCATTTTAAGGAGATGCGCTTATTATATCTGAAGATCTATTGTCCGGTTAATGGGTCCCTACTTGTCCGCTAATTATGTCTCAGACTGTCCGCCGAATATGGCACAGATGTCCGTTTAGCCCGACGATCTGCACTCTCCAGCCTTGGTAAGACTAAACTTAGCCACAGCGGGGCCAATCAATTCGTAAATTAAAGTGGCACAAAGCACAATGGCACGAATGGTTGAGCCAAACTGTGGTACTGCGGTGGTGGCAACTAGCGACAAACCAATGGCAACGCCGGCTTGAGGAACCAAAGCCATGCCCAGATACTGGCGTACTACGGCAGGCGCTTTACAAAGAGCGGCTGCAAACGAAGTACCGGCCATTTTGCCAGCCACACGAAAAATAACATAAATAATACCGGCCAGGCCAATGCTGGGCAAAACAGAAAGCTGCAGCTCTGCGCCAGAAGCCACAAAAAAGAGCATAAACAACGGCGGCGTAAAGCCATCGGCAATATCCATGATCTTAGGTGTTTCGCTGCAGAAATTAGAAAGGGCGGCGCCCATAGACATACAAAAGAGCAGCGAAGAAAAACCGCAAATCTCAGAGAGGCCAACACCTAAAAATACAAATCCAATAATTAAAGCCAGGCGGTTGCCTTCTTTCTTGAAAAAGCGTAGCGGAAGCGTAAAAATAAGCCCCAGCAGAAAGCCGACAAGAAGCGCGCCGCCAATTTCAATGAGCGGAGAAAGCACAATCTCGGACAAGGCCATGCTACCGCCCGATAAAGAATTAGCAATGGCAACGCAAATGCTAAAATAAAACAGTGCCGTTGCGTCATCAATCGCTACCACCGATAAAAGCGTTTCGGTCATAGGGCCTTTCGCCTTATATTGCCGAATCACCATAATCGTAGCCGCCGGAGCGGTAGCGGCAGCAATAGCGCCAAGTACCAGAGAAAACGAAAGATCGTGACCCGTTACTAAAAGCGCAGTCACCACAAAAATAACCGCGAACAAGGACTCAAAAATAGCAATAACAATAGGAGTAGATCCTACCCTCTTAAAATAGGAGATTTTAAATTCATTACCAATGGAAAACGCAATGAACCCCAGCGCTACGTCCGATAGAATGGTAAAACTTTCTATAGTATCAGCAGGAATAATGCCAAGAACACTGGGGCCGATCAATAAACCGGCAATCAGGTATCCTGTTACATTAGGAAGCTTAATACGTTTAACCAAACGGCCGCACAGCATGCCGGAAAAAATCATAACAGCGAGGGCAAGCAGCGTGTGATGAATCATGTTATTCTGTTTTAAGTCCTTCCGTATAGCCAACAGGCACTGTAAAAATAATGCCCGTATCGGGTTGATCCAGACCACCGGTTACTTCATTAACAATCTTGGAAACTACCGGAATTTGCTCGTCTTGGATCACCATAAAAATGGTACGGCTATCTTTGTGTCCCGGGTCCAAAAGCATTCGGAGCGACATCATAAACGAAAGATCGCTAAACTCACTGAGACTATGCGCCATTCCTTTACTCTCTAAAATAGTAGCGCCATATACATTGGCCTCACCCAGTTTTTCGAGAATATTTTCCAGACATTCAATCTTATTAAGAACAATGAACATGAGCTGCATAGTAATCCTCCTTCTTAAAGATGTATTTTTCTTTATTTTAATCGTTTTGACAAACAAAAGCAAGGGAGAAATACAAAAAATGCAGCCAAATGACGGATTATAAATAACCCTGCGCAGCCAAAAGCTCTGCCAATTCTACAGCGCCGCCGGCCGCGCCGCGCAGCGTATTGTGCGACAGGCAAACAAACTTAATATCATATTGGCTGTCAGGCCGCAAGCGGCCAACACTGATAGCCATACCGCCTTCGAGATCTCGATCTAGTTTGGCTTGCGGGCGATCGGGTTCTTCAAAGTAATGGATAAACTGTTTCGGCGCCGAGGGAAGGGCCAGAGCTTGCGCGCTAGTAGTGAAATGCGCCCAGATATCCTTAATTTCTTCAATAGAAGGTTTTTGCTTAAAGGAAGCAAATACGGCAGCCGTATGACCGTCGCTTACCGGCACGCGAAGACATTGCGTGGTAATGGAAACATCCTGCGCGCTAACAATCTGCCCGTTTTCAATGTGTCCCCAGATTTTCAGGGGCTCCTGTTCGCTCTTTTCTTCCTCTCCGCCGATGTACGGAATTACGTTGTCAACCATTTCCGGCCAGCGCTCAAAGGTTTTGCCGGCGCCGGAGATAGCCTGATAGGTGCAGGCAAGCACTTTGGTTAATCCAAATTTTTCTTTTAACGGATGCAGGGCGGGCACATAGCTTTGAATAGAGCAGTTCGATTTTACGGCAATAAAGCCCTTTTGAGTGCCAAGGCGTTTTCTTTGCGACTCGATAATGGCCGTATGATCTGCGTTAAGCTCGGGAATAATCATGGGCACATCGCTTTCGCCGCGGTTGGCCGAGTTATTAGAAATAACGGGTATTTCAGCTTTGGCATACGCCTCTTCTAGTGCTTTAATCTGGTCTTTGGGCATATTCACAGCACAAAATACAAAATCAACCTGATCCTTTACGGCAGCAATGTCCGATGCGTCTAACACGGTCATATTCTCCATGGAGGAGGGTATGGGCGTTTGCATGGCCCAGCGGCCGCTTACCGCTTCTTGATATGTTTTACCGGCGCTGCTTGCCGAAGCCAGTAAAGCCGTAACGTGAAACCAGGGGTGATTGTCTAATAAAGTAGCGAAGCGTTGTCCTACCATACCGGTAGCGCCTACGATGCCAACGCGATACTGTTTCATGAGTAAAGTCCTCCTATGCATGAAGATTATAAATTCTGCAATAGGATACCACTAAACTTTCAGTCTGTCAATGAAAAATCAAAGGCTTAGCAAATCCGCTCATTGACAGGTTTTTGACGATGTGCTATACTTACATCGGTTTCAATACTTGGCCCGTTTTCGGCCTTTGGCCGGGGGCTCGGTGGGTACGGATTCCACCGGAAACAATAGAAGGAGGAAACGAGTTTATGGTTTATTCACATGAAGTTGAAAAGATGTGCCAAGTTAAGATTGGCGCTAGCCATGGTTGTGCTCCGATTCCCGAAGAGGGAAAATGGGTATATTCCAGAGAAATCAAAGATATTTCCGGTCTGACGCATGGTGTGGGTTGGTGCGCTCCTCAGCAGGGTGCTTGCAAGCTGACACTGAATGTAAAAGACGGTATTATTCAGGAAGCTTTGATCGAGACGCTGGGCTGCTCCGGTATGACACACTCCGCAGCAATGGCTGCAGAAGCGATCGTGGGTAAAACGGTGCTGGAGGCTGTGAACACTGACTTAGTTTGCGATGCCATTAACACCGCTATGAGAGAGCTGTTCCTGCAGATTATTTATGGACGTACACAGTCTGCATTTTCTGAGGACGGACTGCCGATCGGCGCCGGCCTGGAAGATCTGGGCAAAGGTCTCTGCACGCAGGTGGGTACCGCTTACAGCACGCTGGCAAAAGGTCCCCGCTATTTGGCGCTGGCAGAAGGATACATTACCCGTATGGGTCTGGACGCAGACGATCAGATCATCGGGTACGAATTCGTCAATCTTGGCCGCATGATGGACATGATCAAGAAAGGCGAAGACGCGAACGAAGCAATGAAGAAGGCTACCGGATCGTATGGCCGTTTTGCGGAAGCCGTAAAATATATCGATCCGAGAAATGAATAAGGGGGACTGAAAATCATGGCATTATTTGAGAGTTATGAGAGAAGAATTAACCAGATCAATGCGGCTCTGGCTAAGTATGGTATCGGTTCCATTGAAGAGGCAAAACAGGTTTGCGACGATGCAGGCATCGACGTATATAATATTGTAAAAGGCATTCAGCCCATTTGCTTTGAAAATGCGTGCTGGGCATACATTGTAGGCGCGGCTATTGCCATTAAGAAGGGCGACAAAAAGGCAGCCGACGCGGCGAAGTCCATTGGCGAAGGTCTGCAGTCTTTCTGCATTCCCGGTTCTGTTGCCGACGACCGTAAAGTAGGTCTGGGCCATGGTAATCTGGGCGCTATGCTGCTTTCTGACGATACCAAATGCTTCGCATTCCTGGCGGGTCACGAGTCTTTTGCGGCAGCAGAAGGCGCGATTGGTATTGCTAAGTCTGCGAACAAAGTTCGCAAAGAGCCCCTGCGCGTTATTCTGAACGGTCTGGGCAAAGACGCGGCCAAAATTATTAGCCGTATCAATGGTTTCACCCATGTTGAGACGCAGTTTGATTACTTCACGGGCGAGCTGAAAGAGATCTCTCGTACGGCTTACTCCGACGGAGAAAGAGCTAAAGTACTGTGCTATGGCGCAGACGACGTACGCGAAGGCGTAGCGATTATGCATAGAGAAGGCGTGGACGTATCGATTACCGGTAACTCCACCAACCCGACTCGTTTCCAGCATCCGGTAGCAGGTACCTACAAGAAAGAGTGCACCGAGATTGGTAAGAAATACTTCTCCGTGGCATCCGGCGGTGGTACCGGCCGTACGCTGCATCCCGATAACATGGCAGCAGGTCCGGCTTCCTATGGTATGACTGATACCATGGGCCGTATGCACAGCGATGCGCAGTTTGCCGGCTCTTCTTCGGTTCCGGCTCACGTAGAAATGATGGGCTTAATCGGTATGGGCAACAACCCCATGGTTGGCGCTACCGTAGCTGTGGCCGTAGCCATTGAGGAAGCGGCTGCCGCAGGCAAATTCTAAAAAAAGAATAGAGCAAAGGCGCTGTCACATCCATGATTAGAAAATCATGGATGTGACAGCTTTTTTTTGCCTTTTTTAAATGGTAGTTTAGATTATATATTTTTTACCAAGTGAGAGTACAAGCCACTCACTATTTTCGGTTTTTGCAGGAAAAAAATCAAAAGTTGTGAATCAAAAATGTAAACGTTACCAAAAACTGGGCAAACAAACCTGTTATTCTCTGTCTTTGCACAGCGGAATAAAATATTTGAATTTTATAAAAAAAGAGAATACTGAAATTTGACATTCGTTTGCGCTCAAAAAATGAAAAATTTTTTATAAAAAATGACTAAGAAAACAAAATGAGATTGAAATAAAAAAGGGCATTATAGAGATTACATGAAAGTCGCTTGAAAAACAAAAATCCGTATGGTATAGTACTGACCACGGTTGAAAAATCGTAATTTCATAGAGCTGTCACTCAAAGGCGAGTAACCAGAAGGGCTGGCCGTTTTTTACCTCGTTATATTAGTTATGTTAATTTAAAACCAATATAACGATAGAGCGGCGGCGATCCATCTTGGGTGCCGGAGACAGTGAGAGAAAGTAAGGAGGAGAGATCTGTGAAAACACGCCAGTCGTATTGGAGCGATTTTAAGCAGAACGAAAAGGGACGATATTCGTACCAGGGAGCTTGGTATAGTTATCGCTACCGGCAGATGAACCGCAGACAGCTATTAGCGGGGCTTTGGGCATTATGCGTGATTATGCTGGGCGCGGCTATAGCGGCAGGGTGTTTGCCGCCGGGTAGCATGCCGGCCACCTATGTGTCAGCGGCCTTCGTTCTTTTCATGTACATGGCGTCGCTTATCAGCGGTATCAGCGTTTTCTGGTCTTTGGGGCGGTTAAGTGCCGGAAGGACACGCATTCGCCGGTATGTGTACGAGACATCTCTCCGGAAAATTCCCTTTCGATCCGGCATGGCGGCTGGTTTTGCCGGCATGGCGGTTTTAGGACAGGCTGTTTATCTTGGCATACATGGCCTTGGTAGAATTAGCAGCGGAGGCGCGTTGTTTCTGGTTTTAGAACTGATTGCGCTGGCAGCCGCTCTTGGAATCCAAAGGATTACGTCTCAGATGGAATGGTCTCTATGTTAATCCAATGCACTTAAGGAGGAAAAAATGAAGAGCACAAAGAAATTTACGGCGCTGCTGTTAACGCTCTGTATGGTTGCCGGCGTATTGGCCGGCTGCTCTCAGACGCAGAGCACTGCGACAACCGCAGATAGTACGGCGTCCGGAACTAGCACAAGTGATAATGCAAGTACTTTAGTGGCTTCCAGTAATCACTTTGAAGGCAAATTTTCCCCATTTTTTGCGCAGAGCGCAGAAGATAATGATATCGTTGAAATGACGCAGCTGCCGTTGTTGACGACAGACCGCGTAGGCGCGATTGTGGAAAATGGTATTGAGGGTGAAACGATTTCGTATAATGGCGTTGATTATACTTATTACGGCCCGGCCGATTTGAAAATTACGGAAAATGAAGACGGCACCGTTTACTATGATTTTACGCTTCGTGACGACTTGGTATTTTCGGACGGCACGCCGATAGATATTGACGATGTGATTTTTAGCTTGTATGTGTACGCGGATCCGACGTATGACGGATCGGCAACGCTGTATAGCCAGCCGATTCTGGGTATGGATGCATACCGCAGTGGTATGGCTACCTTGTCCTCGCTGCTGGCGGCGGCCGGAGAGGATAATACCGATTTTAGCCTGTGGACGCAGGAACAGCAAACCGCGTTTTGGGAAGCGGTGAATGAAGGAGGCGTCGCATTCGCGCAGGAAATTGTGGATGCTTGTGTGGAACAGGGATATGCGGCCGATGCAAACGACGTAGCGACGGCGGCTGCGGCCTGGGGCTTTGAGCTTGCGGATGGCGCGACGGCGAAAGACTTCTTTATGGCAATTGGCGAGCAGTATGGCTGGAATTTCTCTCAAATGGAAGCGGAAACGGCAGGCAGTGCGCTGGCAGATCTGATTCCGGAAGAAGTATATAACTATTCTACCGTTGGTGTGGAAACGGGCGAGTCCGCAAATTATATTGAAGGAATTCAGCGTACGGGCGATTACTCGATGCGCATTGTAGCGACAGAAATTGCTGCTAACATGGTATATCAGCTGCAGATTCCGATTGCTCCGCTACATTATTATGGCGACGAGTCTTTGTACGATTACGATAATCACTCTTTTGGTTTTGAAAAAGGCGACTTGTCTAAGGTGCGTTCGGTTACGGGTACGCCTCTGGGCGCCGGCGCCTATACCTTTAGCGATTACTCCAATGGTACGGTGTATTTGGAAGCCAATGAGAGCTACTATAAAGGGGAGCCCAAAATTCAGCATTTGAACTTCCTGGAGTCGCAGGACGCTGATAAGGTTCCTGCAATTGCAACGGGAACGATTGATATTGCGAATCCCTCGTATTCCGATCAGATCCGTCAGCAGATTACGGAGTACAACGGCGGCGATGACAGCCTGGACGGCAGCGAGATGACGATTCGTTTGTACGACTTCCTAGGCTATGGTTATGTGGGCCTGTCGGCCGAAAATATTATGGTAGGCGGCGATCCTGCTTCCGAGCAGTCAAGAAACCTGCGTAAAGCCATTGCTACGGTTATTTCCGTTTACCGCGACGAAGGAATCAATTCATATTATGGCGACACCGCCAGCGTGATTAACTACCCGATTTCCAGTACCTCATGGGCAGCGCCTCAGGTAACGGACGACGGGTATCAGGTGGCATACTCGGTAGATGTAAATGGTAACCCCATTTATACCGAAGGCATGAGCACCGAAGAAAGATACAACGCGGCCTTGCAGGCGGCGCTGGGCTTTTTAGAAGCAGCGGGCTATACGGTAGAAAACGGTAAGGTAACGGCGGCTCCCGAAGGCGCTAAGTTAAACTACCAGATTAACATTGGCGGTGGCGGCGAAGGAAATCACCCGACGTTCCTGATTTTGCATAACGCGTCGCAGGCGCTGGCCTCGATTGGGTTTACGCTAACGATTAACGATATTGCGCAGGCTAACGACCTGTATCAGAGCTATCAATCCGGACAGGCCGAAGGATGGGCTGCCGCATGGGGCGCCACATCGGATCCGGATATGTACCAGCTGTATCACAGCGCGGGTTCTACCAACTACTACAAGGTTAACGATGCGGATTTGGACGAGCTGATCGTAGCCGCGCGTCAGTCGACCGACCAGAGTTATCGCAAAGGGCTGTATAAAGCAGCCATGGAGATTGTTCTGGACTGGGCGGTAGAAATTCCGGTTTACCAGAGAAGCGAATGCTACGTTTTCTCAACGGAGCGTGTGAATATCGATACGCTGACACCGGATATGACACCGTATTGGAGCTGGATGAACGAAATTGAAACCCTGGAAATGAACTGATAGAACAGATGGCGGCGGAATGGCTCAGCGATCAGCTGCTGCCTCCGCCGCCGTTTTAGAAAGAAAGGATTGTTATGTGGAAGTATATCATTAAAAGAATTCTGCTCTCTATCCTGATCTTGCTATGCGTAACATTTGTTATTTATACCCTGCTTCGGTGCCTGCCTTCTTCTTTTGTGGAAAGTATGGCGGTTACGCTGTCGCAGGCGCCGGGAGCGAAGAGCTACGAAGAATGGCTTGCGCAGCTCAACGCCTCCTATGGACTGGATATCGGGATTATTCCCGGATATATCCGCTGGTTAAGCCAATTTGTGCGTGGTGAGTTTGGTGATAGCTGGAGATATGTAATGCCGGTGGTCGATAAATTTAAAGAAGTGATTGGCGTATCCCTGGTTATGGGAGGCATTTCGTTTGTTTTAGAGCTTGTCATTGCCATTCCCTTAGGCATTATGGCTGCTACCCGGCAGTACTCCAAAACAGATTATGTCATTACAGCCGGCGCGCTCATTGGCATTTCGCTGCCACCCTTTTTCTTTGCCACCCTGCTTAAGCTGATATTTGCTTCGGGGCTTGGCTGGTTTGATTTGTACGGGTTGGTAGGCAGAGATTACGCGCAGCTGAGCCCCATGGGACAGTTTTGGGATATGGCCAGCCATTTGGTGCTGCCGATTGCCACGTTAGTGATTACTTCTATTGGCTCCTTAATGCGCTATACCCGCACAAACATGCTTGAGGTTTTGAATGCCGATTACATTCGAACAGCCAGAGCCAAAGGGCTACCCGAGAAAAAGGTAATTTACAGGCACGCGTTTCGCAATACGCTGATTCCTCTGGTTACCATTATTGGCGGTTCCCTGCCGGGACTTTTTTCCGGCGCGCTCATTACCGAGACGCTGTTCTCCATTCCCGGCATTGGTTTCACTTCGTATGAAGCGATGACCCGGGGCGACATTCCGTTTGCCATGTTCTATCTCACGTTTATTGCTGTACTCACATTGGCCGGCAATTTGATTGCCGATATTCTGTACGCGGCGGTAGACCCCCGTGTACGCATTTCATAAGAAAGGAGGATACTGAATATGGAAAACAAAAAAGAAACGTATTCCTTGAATGACGACCGGCGCGTGCGCGTTTTATCGCCTGGCGCCATGGTGGCGAAACGTTTTTTTCGTAATCGTCTCGCCGTAGTAGGGCTGATTATGCTCCTGACCATGTTTGTATTCTCCTTTATTGGCGGGCTCTTGAGTCCTTATGATCAGGACGAACAGTTTTATGCGACTACGCAGCAACAGCAGGAATATGTGGGCGTAGTAAGAAACAACGATTTTCGCTATACCGTGGCAGACGGTATGGAGTTTGGGTCTGCGGCTCAGGCGCAGTTTTTGCTGGCTCAGGGAAAAGGAGAATCTACGTTTAGCTATAAAGACGTAACCTACGAATGGGTCGAAGAAGGCGCAGATTTATATTCCATTTATGCCAATGGCACGCTGTTGGCGTTTGCCGCTAAAGATATTGTGAATGAAGAAGAAGCGGCGCTTCCGTTTTCTGTAAAATATGAAGCGCTGAAAGCCTATGTCAATGGCGAGACTTCGTTTACCGCCGAAGGAGCTAGTTACGAGCTGGACGAAGAAGGTAACATAATAGAAAACGGCGCCGTCATTGGCTATGTGAGCCGGTTTGTGGTTCGTTCGCAGGAAAACGGCGTTGTAATTAGCCGCGACTTTCGCGAAGCTCTGGAAGACGCCATTGAGACCGAAGTATCGGACTTTGTTTATACCGGAGAAGACGGCGAAACCTACACCTACGAGATTACGTATAATGCCAGCGCGCAAAACTGGTCGGTTTTGCAAACCAAAGATACGTACGTGTACGACCGGTACGCATCCCCCTCTTCCAGACACTGGCTGGGACTGGATACCAACGGCATGGACATGCTGACCCGTCTTATGTATGGCGGCCGGGTATCCTTGGTCATTGGATTTATCGTTGTATTGATTGCGGCCTTCTTAGGCATTATTTTGGGCGGCATTGCCGGTTATTTTGGCCGCTGGGTCGATAACCTCATTATGCGTATTGTCGATATTTTTTATTGCATCCCCTCCATGCCCCTCATTATTATCTTGGGTTCGGCCATGGATAATGCGCAAATGGATTCGCAGCTGCGTATGCTCTACCTTATGTTAATTTTAGGCTTCCTCAGCTGGCCCTCCATTGCCCGCATGGTGCGCGGTCAAATTCTTCTGCTCCGTGAGCAAGAATTCATGACGGCGGCGGAAGCCAGCGGTATCCGCGCCTCGCGCCGTATTTTTAAGCACCTCATTCCCAATGTCATTCCCCAGCTCATTGTCATTTGCACCATGAGCCTTGGTTCCACCATTATTACGGAATCCACCCTGTCCTTCCTGGGACTGGGCGTAAAATTCCCCTTCGCGTCATGGGGTAATATTATGACCGACGTGAATGACGCGTTCGTAATGACACACTACTGGTACATCTGGATTCCGGCCGGTATCTGCCTGCTCATTACGGTATTAGGCTTTAACTTCGTAGGCGACGGCCTGCGCGACGCGTTTGACCCCAGAATGAAACGGTAAAGGAGGAGAGGAAGTGGCTAAAAAACAATCCGAGGGATATCTCTCCGCAAAAGAATCCCGGAGAATATCCAAAGCCAATCGAAAGATTACAGCGCAGCTTGAAAAGCGGCGCGGCCGCAAAAATGTTCCCGAGAGTGAATATCTGACGCAAATGCGAGATCCACAAAATGCTGTGGAATTTGATAATCTGCACACGTATTTCTTTACCGACGCGGGTACGGTAAAATCGGTCGACGGCGTTAGCTTTGAAGTACCGATCGGTAAAACGGTAGGCGTGGTTGGTGAATCCGGCTGTGGTAAGTCGGTCACCAGCCTGTCGCTGATGCAGCTGCTGCAAAGGCCGCAGGGCCAAATTGTAGAAGGCGCCATTCGGCTAAACATGGGCGATAAGGCTTATGACGTTGCCAAGATGCCTACGGAGCGCATGCAGGCGCTGCGCGGCAATTATGTGTCTATGATTTTTCAGGAGCCCATGACCTCGCTCAATCCGGTATTTAGAATTGGCGCGCAGATCGACGAGGTGATTCAGCTGCATGACGAAGAGGGGCGGAGTAAAGCGGCGATTCAAGCGCGCACCATTCAGCTGCTGCAAATGGTTGGTATTGCCAATAGCGAAGGCGTGTACGGCATGTATCCGCACGAGCTTTCCGGCGGTATGCGCCAGAGGGTTATGATCGCCATGGCGCTGGCCTGCAGTCCGCGCGTGATTATTGCGGACGAGCCGACAACGGCGCTGGATGTTACCATTCAGGCGCAAATTCTGGATTTGCTGCGCCACCTGAAAGATCAGATCCATTCGTCGATTATGTTGATTACGCATGATCTTGGCGTTATTGCTGAAATGGCCGATTACGTGGTGGTTATGTATGCTGGCCGCGTAGTAGAAAAAGGTACCGCGCAGGAGATTTTTGAAAATCCGGCGCACCCCTATACGATTGGGCTTATGGCTTCTAAGCCGGTGGTCGGGAAAAAAGTGGATAAGCTGTATTCCATTCCCGGTAAGGTGCCCAACCCCATTGATATGCCCAATTACTGTTATTTTAAGGATCGCTGCGAAATGTGCGTAAACGGCTGCGAGGGCGCGTACCCGCCCGAGGTAAGCCTGTCTCCAACACATACCGTAAGCTGCTATCGCTATGAAAGCAGAAAGGAGGAAAGCGAAAATGAGCAATAATACGGACTATATTTTGCAAGTTAAGGATTTAAAAAAATATTTTCCTATTAAAGGCGGACTGCTTTCCCATACGGTGGGACAGGTGAAAGCGGTAGACGGCGTTACGTTTAACCTGAAACGGGGAACTACCATGGGTCTGGTAGGCGAATCGGGCTGTGGCAAAACAACAACAGGTCGGGTGATTCTGCGCCTGGCAGGCGAAAAGACCGGCGGCGAGGTACTGTTTAACGGACAGGAAGTTTACGACATGTCGCATAAGCAGCTGCGAGGCCTGCGGACGAAAATGCAGATTATTTTTCAGGACCCGTTTTCCAGTTTATCTCCCCGTTTGCCCGTAGGCGAAATTATTGGCGAAGCGGTGCGCGAGCATAAATTGGTGTCAAAAGCAGAGTTTAATGATTATATTGACAACGTTATGGACCATTGTGGGCTGCAGCCGTTTCATAAGGATCGGTATCCGCATGAATTTTCCGGCGGTCAGCGGCAGCGCATTTGTATTGCCAGGGCGCTGGCGCTGAACCCCGAATTTGTAGTGTGCGACGAACCGGTGTCGGCGCTGGACGTGTCGATTCAGGCGCAGATTATTAACCTGCTCAAAGAGCTGCAAGAGCAGCGAGGCCTCACGTATTTGTTTATTTCTCACGATCTCTCTGTGGTAGAGCATATTTCCGATACGGTTGGCGTTATGTATTTGGGCAATCTGGTAGAGTACGGTGCAACAGACGACATTTTTAAAAATCCTTTGCACCCCTATACGAAAGCGCTGTTTTCGGCCATTCCCGTGCCGGATCCGAAGGCGAAAATGAATCGAATTGTTCTGGAAGGGTCTATTCCCTCGCCGGCCAATCCCCCGGCAGGCTGTAAGTTTCATACGCGCTGCGCAAACTGCATGGAGAAGTGTAAGCATGAAGCGCCGGTGCAAAAGGAAATTGAACCCGGTCATTATGTGGTGTGTCATTTATATGACGACGCCAAAGACGTAAGTAAAAAGGAGGCGCCGCATGCGTAAATCAGTATGGGAAGACGACGGCCGCACCATTGCGGATATGAGCGGAATCGGCCGCCCGGCATTGTGGGCCGTGCGGCGCCGCTCTGGAAAAACAGAGCCTAAGGCAGCACCGGATGCGGGTTCTGAGGCGCTGGATTTAACCAGAAAAGAGCGTCTGTTTTACGCGCTGGGCGCGCTGAAGGCGGCGCTGCTGATTGGCGCCGCGTTTATGGCCGGACTGGGCCTTGTCATTGGATTTCTTTGCATGCTCTGGAGTTAAGCTTGACAGAGCATGCTTTTTTATTGTATACTGGGGCTGGAAAATACGTACGGATCGGAAGGGAGGATTCATATGCAGATAGAAACGGATAGACTGATTTTGCGCCCTTGGCGCGAGAGCGACGCGCCGGCTTTATACGAATACGCGAAGGACGAGCGGGTGGGCCCGGCGGCCGGCTGGCTGGGCGTACCCTTTTGGGGGCAGGGTCTCATTCCCGAAGCGGTGCGCCGCCAGGCCGCAGAAGAAAAAACCTTATACGTGACCGACCTCGACGGAACCTTACTAGGTCCAGACGCCGCGCTGAGCGAGTATACCAAGCATACGCTAAACAAACGTATTGCCGGCGGGCTTTGCTTTACCTATGCCACGGCGCGCTCGTGGCATTCGGCTGTGAAGGTAACGGAAGGCCTGCGCCTTACCTTGCCGGCGATTATCTTTAACGGTACGGCCATAGTGGAGGCCGCCAGCGGCAAAGTGCTCTCGCTGGAAAGCTTTACCCCTTCTGAACTAGAGTTTATAAAAGAAAAACTGGAGCAGTATCAGATCGCGCCGCTGGTGCACGCGTTTGTAGACGAAAAAGAACGCGTTTCTTGGAACCGGCAGTGCGAGACAAGCGGCATTCGCGACTATTTGTCCAGCAGGCCGGGCGACACAAGACAAAGAGCGGTAAGCGACAGCCGGGCGCTTTTTGAAGGAACGGTGTTTTACGTAACCTGCATTGCTACGGAGCCGGAGCTGCGCCCCTTTTATGAAGAAATAAAGAAGGAGCAGCGCTTTACCTGTGTTTTGCAGCAAGACGTGTATAGCCCGTTTTATTGGTGCGAAATTATGCCCCAAAACGCCACCAAAGCGGCCGCGGCGCAAAAACTGAAAGCCATGCTGGGGTGTTCGCAGTTGGTTACGTTTGGCGACGCGCTGAACGATATTCCCCTTTTTGAGGCCGCGGATCGCTGCTATGCCGTGCAAAACGCGGCGCCGGAGCTAAAGCGCATAGCCACGGGCATTATTGGCGCGAATACAGAAAACGGAGTAGCCCGGTTTTTAGCTCAGGCATGAGCGCGGCAGGCAGGGGAGAATATTACTCAAACACAAAGCTTTCGGTACTGTATAAAATTATGAACGCCGGGCACAATGAGACTATCTCATTCTAAAGGAGTCTGGTTATGAAAGCATTGCAAATAAAAAAAGTCATAGGCCGCGAAATTCTCGATTCACGCGGTAATCCCACGGTGCAGGCCCAGGTTACTTTGGCCGACGGCAGCGCCGGCGTGGGCATGGCGCCCAGCGGCGCCTCCACCGGCATTTACGAAGCGCATGAGCTGCGCGACAACAACCCCGCGCGGTATCACGGAAAAGGCGTGCAGCGCGCGGTGCAGCACGTAAACGGCTGTTTATATCATGTGCTCAAAGGCATGGACGCCAGCCAGCTCTGGGCCATAGACGACGCCATGCTGCGCGCCGACGGCACCGTAAACAAGTCTAAACTCGGCGCCAATGCCATGTTAGCCGTTTCCATCGCGTCTGCCCGCGCGGCGGCAAGCAGTTTAGGGCTTCCGCTCTATCGTTTTTTAGGCGGAGCCTATGGCAGAAAGCTGCCGGTGCCCATGATGAACATTATTAACGGTGGCGCGCACGCCGCCAACACCTTAGATGTACAGGAATTTATGATTATGCCGGTTGGCGCGCCCGACTTTCATGACGCGCTGCGCTGGTGCTCGGAAGTGTTTTGGACGCTGCGCGGCCTGCTGGCTAAAGAGGGGCTGGCGACCAGCGTGGGCGATGAAGGCGGGTTCGCGCCCGACTTAAAAAGCGACGAGCAGGCGATTGAGTATATTTTGCGTGCCATTAAAGAAGCGGGATATCGGCCGGAACGCGATTTTAAAATCGCGCTGGACGCGGCGGCGAGCGAGTGGAAGACAGACCGATCTGGCAGGTACCGCATGCCTAAGGCGGGCAGTGAGCATACGCGTGAGGAGCTGATCGACCATTGGGAAGCTTTATGCGATCGCTACCCCATTGCGTCGATTGAGGATCCGCTCGACGAAGAGGACTGGGAGGGCTGGCGGTCGCTCACTACCAGACTGGGCAGGCGCGTGCAGCTGGTGGGCGACGATTTATTTGTTACGAATACCACCCGGCTGCAAAAGGGCATTGACGAGGGCTGTGCCAATGCGATTTTAATTAAGGTGAATCAGATCGGCACGCTGTCGGAAACCATGAATGCGATTCGCATGGCGCAAAACGCGGGATATAAGGTAATTATTTCGCACCGCTCGGGCGAAACCGAAGACACTACCATTGCCGATCTGGCGGTGGCGGTAAACGCCGGGCAAATTAAGACCGGCGCGCCTAGCCGCAGCGAGCGTGTAGCCAAATATAATCGCCTTCTGGTAATAGAAGAAGAGCTCAGTCAAAATCATTGTCGATAAGTTTACTCTTGACAGCAGAAAAACGGCGCACTACAATAAAACCAAAACCAGAGTGCGCCGTTTTTGCATGGCGCCGGAAAGGAAGAGAAAATATGATTAAAACAGAAGTGGTAGAACATATGGCCGGCGGAGAGGGTCACGTGATTATCAGCCATTTGCTCGACGAAAAACAGCTGAACGGCAAATGCGGTTTATATGCCGAGGTTACCATTGAGCCCGGATGTTCGCTGGGCTACCACGAGCACCATAACGAAAGCGAAACCTATTATATTTTAGAAGGCGAAGGCGATTATAATGACAATGGCACCGTTCGCCATGTTTCGGCCGGCGACGTAACCTTCACGCCTAACGGATGCGGCCATGGTCTGAAAAATACCACCAATGAAGATCTGGTATTCATGGCGCTCATTATTTACGATTAAGAACAGTGACAACGAAAGAGCTGCTCTGCCCTGTGTAGTGCGGCTCTTTTTGTCATTCACACGGCTATTTGTGCCGAAGCGCCACAAATAGCTTCCTTCGCAGGCGCAAATTTGAAATTTGCGCCGCGACCTCCGCGCTAAAGCGCTTTGGAATGGAGGTTATCATGACAGAAACATCCATTAATCGCCGCCTGCGCATCATTCAGTTTACATATTTGGCGGCGCTGGCCAGCTTTATTAACTATTTAGCGCTATACCTAGACAGCATCGGTTTTTCCGAATTTCGGATTGGCGTAATTCATGCGGTCGGCGCTATTGTCATGCTCATTATCCAGCCGCTGCTTGGCCGCGTTTTGGACCGCACACAAAACTTTTGTCAGATCGTAAGTGTTGTGCTAATCGCCTGCGTCCTCGGTGTAGCGGCCGTGCCCGTGCTCGGCAGCCTTATCTGGCTGGAGCTTATACTCATTATTTTGCTTTACGCCATTATTAAGCAATTTGGCGGGGTATTCGACCTTTGGACCTACCAGCTCAAATCCGACCATCCGGGCATCTCCTACGGCAGCACGCGGGGCGTTGGCTCCATAGGCGAAGGACTGGCCACCTTTATCGTTGGCTATCTCATTGCTTGGTTTGGGTTTGCGCCCATGTTCATTCTCACCATTGTTTGCTTTATGCTTACCCTTTTGGCGGCGGCGCGGATGCCCAATCCGCGGCCGGCGCCTCAGACAGATAGCGCCGGCCAGGAGGCGCCGCGGGCGCAACCAGATGGCGTCAGAGCACGGATGCAGTCTATTTGGAGCCGCCGGCTCGTACTGTATGTGGCTAGCTTTTTAATGGTGAAGGTTGCGGTAACGCTGATTAGCACGTTTTGCTCGCTTATGGTGAAGCGCCTGGGGGCGGGCAGTGAGTGGTATGGGTTTATTATTTTGCTTTGCGGCATTGCCGAGCTGCCGGTGTTTATGCTGCTGGGACGCTGGTGTCAGGGGCCGCGGGTACGGCCGGGGTATCTTTTGTGTATGGGGCTGGGCCTTTTGGGCAGCCTCATGACGGCGCTGGCGCAGGGACTGGCGGTTTTTGTGGTTGGCCGCATTATGCTAACCATTGTGTACGCCATGTACACGGTGATCAATTTGGAATATGTGAATCAATATGTAGACGCGTCGCGTCGCGGTCAGGTGATTTTAGTGATTGGCGCGGTATCGAGCGGTGTGAGCTATATTGCGTCGAGCCTGCTGGGCGGTTATTTGCTGGAGCTGGGCAGCCAGAGCCTGATGGCGCTGGTGCTGACGGGCCTTTTTGTGGCGGCGCTGGTGCTGCAGACGGGCGCGTTTGGAAAGAAAGGAGAAGTGAATGAGCGTGAATCTTGAAAAATGGATTGGCGTGGATCAGGGCTGTACCAAAATGCTGATGACCGCGCAGGTGGAAGGTCAGTGGGTAGACCGCAAGGTGCCCACGGGTTTAGACGTGACGAAAGAGTATTTGCATGAGCAGATCCATCGGTTTGTTGCCGAGCTACCTTTTAAGCCGGAGGGTATGGGCATTGGCGTGGTTGGCCTGGTGCAAAATAACGAGCTAGTGCTGAGCGATACGCGCGGGCTGCAAGGGCTGAAAGGAAGCGATTTTGACTTACCGTGCCACCTGATTAACGACGTGAAGGCGGCCACGGTAGAGGAAGCTTCGTACTATGGCGAAGAAGAGTGCATGGTGCTGATTATGGCCGGCAGCGGTTTTGCTATGGGCGTGAAAGAGCAGGGACGCATTCTTCTGGGCCGCCATGGCTGGGCAGGCGAGATGGGGTCGCTCATTTACCCGCTGGATGGCAAACTGCAAAAGCTAGATGAGATTGCGGGCGGCCTAGGAATTTTAAAGCGCGCCGGGTGCAGCGCCGAGGAGCTGCACCAAAAGCTGGCCGCCGGCGAGAAAGAGGCAACCCGGCTGATTCAGCAGGCGGGAACCTATTTTGGTATGGCGCTGGTAGACGTTGTGCATACGTTTAATCCGTCGCACATTGTCATTGGCGGCAGCGCGCCTTCCTATCCGGGGTATATGGAAGCGGCCAGACAGATTCTGCAGGAGTATGCGATTCAGACCATGCTAGACGACTGCGCGCTGGAGGCATGTCATGATCCGGCGAGGGTGGTAGCGCTGGGCGCCAGACGCTATGCGGCGCAGCGCTATGCAAAATAGTACAAATTTAGTTTTGTATAATACATGGACGGATGGGCGCAAAGATATTAAAATGGTTTTAAAAAGATCCGAAAAAAAGGATCGAGTGTTTTAAAAAAATAATAATAAGGAGTGGATTCCCATGGCTATGAATTTAGGTATTAGCAGCTACTGCCTGTCCAGAAAGCTGTACACCAATGAGATGACCCTGTTCGATATTATGGATTGGGCTAAAGAGCACGACTGCACGCATTTTGAGATCGTTCCGTTTGGTCTGCCGTTAATGAAAGAAGATGGCAAAACCCCGAATACGGAGTTTGCTGAGCAGGTTCGCGATCATGCTGAGAAGATCGGTTTGAAACTGTCTGCTTTCTCTCTGAATGCTTGCGTAATTCGTCCTGCTGACGAAGACGAAACCAAAGAAGAGAAATACGAGAAAGAAATTGCTCGTATTAAAGATTACATGAATCTGGCGCACATTATGGGCATTAAGAAAATGCGTCATGACACCTGCTCCGGTCAGCATCCGCTGGGCAACAACACTCCCGAGCAGTTCGAGGAAGATTTCCCGATTTTCGTTAAAGCTGTTCAGGAAATGGCCGACTATGCGGCTACACTGGGCATGAGCACCACGCTGGAGAACCATGGTCTGTACGTTAACGGAGCAGATCGTCTGATTCGTATTCTGAAAGCAGCCAATCGTCCGAACGTTGGTTTAACCATGGACGTTGGTAACTATTTGTGCGTTGACGAAGATCCGGTGGTTGCTGTTGGTAAAGCTGTTAAATACGCCGACATGATTCACCTGAAAGACTTCTACATTCGCAGCAATGAGAGAATGCTTCCTCAGAACGGTATGTATGTAAACTTCCCGACTAATATGTCCAAACCGGCTGCTGAGCCCAAGAGAAACGCGGAAGAAGAGAAGAAGAAAATGCCTTCCTTCGGTTATGTTGGAACCGCGGCTCGTAACAAGATTCTTCGTGGCGCTATTATTGGCCAAGGCGATATGGATATGTGGAAGATCATTGAGATCATTAAGAAATCCGGTTATGAGAAAGAAATTTCTCTGGAATTCGAGGGTATGGAAGATTGCGTAGCTGGTACCTACTATGGTCTGGAAACCGCACGCTATATCTGGGATCGCGTTTGATTCAAAATAAAGTCATAATTAAAAGCTACCCGCTGTGCTTGGCGCCGGCGGGTAGTTTTTTGTTTTTAAGCAAAAAGGAGCGGCGCCTCTTCATTTGCTGCTTTACATTTGTTCTCCTGTAAGGTATGATTAGAAAAAAGAATGCCTACAAAAGTCGGAGAAGGGAGGACGCAATGAAAAGAATCTGGTTGGCCCTAGTGCTGCTTTTGCTCCTGAGCGGATGCGGACGGTCTGCGGAGAACGCGGCTCTGTTAGACAAGCTGGGTCTTAAAAAAGAAAGTATAACTAAAGTTACGCTGCGGTATGAGGCGGATGCCGGCGCTGCGGTGTCTGTAACTTATAAGCCGGAAGATCGCTGGTATGAAGACTTGCTTTCTTATTTTGACGCTTCGATCGTGGAGGCAGACCTAGATCTTGACAAGTATACGGAAGATCCGCTCACCGCTATTTTGCATACGGTAAGTGGTGACAAGGCTTTGCAATTTATTACAACAGAAAGCCCAAATGAAGAGGGCAGTCAGGTATATTGGCTTTGGGAGGGAAAGGCGTTTTTACTTCAAAATCCGGAAGCCGATTTGCAATATGAGCGCATACCGGAAAAGACGATTCGATGCCGCGATCCGTTATATTCGTTTCTTTTAGAGACATCGGGCTACGCGTTTTCAGGAGAAATGGGAACGGTGCAGGGCGAGTCGTGGGCCTTGCCGTCTCCGCAAGGGAAACTGGCGTGGGACATGCCGCTGCCTTCCATAGAAACGCTTATAGCCGAGTCAACCACCATTGTCAGGGCAGTGGTTGAAGAACAGGCGGCGGTAGTGGATAACCGCTGGCAGCGGCAGGCGAGCCTTACCGAAGCGTATGTGAAGGAGCATTCGGAGCATATGGGATTATTTCTGTTTGGCGACTGGAATTTAAAAGTGACAGAAGTATATCGCGGCGAGGTATCGGCTGGCGACACCCTTACAGGGCGTACTCCCTTTGCTACCTTACAAGAAGGAACTACCGTGATAGAAACAGGACCGATAGAAGAAAGAACATACTCATTAACGGAAAAAGATCGCGCAGAAAATATTTTAGGCGTTTCTCAAAGGCCGCTGGAAGAAGGAAAGGAATATGTTTTTTTCTTTCAAGAGCTTCCTTGTGAAGAGCAGTCCTATTGGGTTAGCGATTGGTATCTGGGCGTAATGGAAATAGCCACGGACACCTCGGCGGAAGAAACGCTGCGTCCTTTATTCAATTTAGACCGTGCGCTCTTAAGCGACTACTGTATAAAAATAGACAAAGTGCGCGATATGGCTGCCCGGTAGGGTGTGCGTCAAAAAAAGCGATTCGCTGCGTAATAGCAATGAATCGCTTTTTCACATTAGGCTTCCGCAAACTGACTATGGTACAGCGTGGCATAAAAGCCGCCGCGCGCGAGAAGCTCTTCGTGCCGTCCTTGCTCAACAATATGGCCGTCGCGCATAACCAAAATCACATCGGCTTCCCGAATGGTAGATAACCGGTGCGCCACAATGAAACTGGTGCGTCCCTCCATCATGCGGTTAAACGCAGCCTGAATTTTCATTTCCGTGCGCGTGTCAATAGAAGACGTAGCTTCGTCTAAAATCAGCATGGGTGGCAGGCACAGCATAGCGCGCGCGATGCAAAGCAGCTGCCGCTCGCCGGCCGACAGGCTTTGGCCGTTGCCGGTAATTACCGTATCGTAGCCCTGCGGTAAACGGCGAATAAACGAATGGGCATAGGCCGCTTTGGCCGCGGCTATAATTTCTTCTTCCGTAGCGTTTTCTTTGCCGTACGCGATATTTTCACGAATGGTGCCATTGCATAGCCAGGTGTCTTGTAAAACCATACCATAGCGCCCGCGCAGATCGTGGCGCGTCATACGCCGAATATCTGCGCCGTCTACGGTAATGGTGCCGTTGTCTACGTCATAGAATCGCATGAGCAAATTGATTAGTGTTGTTTTGCCGCAGCCTGTCGGCCCCACAATCGCAATGCGCTGGCCAGGCTTTACCTGCAGCGAAAAGTCGGTAATGAGCGGACGGTCCGGCGTATATTGGAACGCCACGTGATCCAGGGACACCCGACCGGTTACCGGGGGACTCACCGGCTGCGGGTCATCGGGAATTTGATCTTCCTGATCGAGTAAATTAAACACGCGCTGCGCGCAGGTAAAAGCATTTTGCAGCTCCGTTACTACGCCGCTAATCTCGTTAAAGGGCTTGGCATACTGGCTGGCGTAGCTTAAAAATATACTGACCTGACCAATGGTAATGCCGCCGGCCATGGCGTAAAAGGCACTAATCAGCATAACAACGGCATAGACAATATTATTGACCAGACGGGTGCCGGGGTTTACCAAGCTGGAGAAAAAGGTGGCTTTAAGTGAAACATCGGCTAGGCGTTCGTTTACTTCGTCAAAGTCCTGCAGGCTCTGCTTCTCATGGCCAAACGCCTTAACCACCCGCTGGCCTTCTACCAGCTCGTTAATCAGCGCGGTCTGTTCGCCGCGAATTAGCGTTTGTTCTCGGAAGAAGCGGTGCGTACGCGAAGCAATAAACTTTGCCACGAAAAACGACAAAGGCGTTAAAATGAGAACGGCTAAGGCAATGAGCGGATTTAAAATGAGCATAATGCCCAGCGTACACACAATGGTAATGACGCCGGTAAACAGCTGCGTAAATCCCATGAGCAGGCCGTCGGCAAAGGTATCGACATCGGTAATCATACGGCTTACCAAATCGCCAGAGCGGTGGGTGTCGAGGTAGGAGAGCGGCAGACGCTGCAGCTTTTCGCTGACCAAATCGCGAAAATCACGACAAATGGAATGCGTGACGCGGTTATTGCAAAGCGCCATACAATACTGCGCCAGCGCCGCGATCACCATAACTATGCCAATGACCGCGAGCAGCCGCAGAATAGAAGCAAAATCCACGTTTCCCTCGCCAAGCATAAAATCAATGGCGTCGCCAAAAATAACAGGCAGCAAAAGCTGGGCCGCCACACTCAGCAGCGCGCAGACCAGACTGCATAAAATCAATAGACGGTAAGGGCGGGCAAAGCTTAAAATACGGCGCAGCGTTTCTTTGTATTTCATGACAGTGACTCCTCCTTAAACTGGCTTTCATAAATTTCACGGTAGACAGGGCAGCTCTGAAGCAGCTCCTGATGCTGCCCATGGCCCACCAGCCGGCCGTCGTCCAGCACCAGAATTTGATCGGCATGCGCAATGCTGCCGGCCCTCTGGCTAACCATAAAGACCGTAGTGGAAGCCGGGAGCGTTTTGAGCGCTTGGCGCAGCGCCGCGTCGGTTGCATAGTCCAGAGCCGAAGAGCTGTCGTCTAAAATGAGTACATCGGCGCGGGAAAGCAGCGCGCGGGCAATGGTAAGCCGCTGTTTTTGACCGCCGGAAAAATTGGCGCCCCCTTGTTCCACCTTTTCGTCCAGACCATGGGGCTTTTGCCGCACAAAGTCGGCAGCCTGGGCCAGCTCCAGCGCCTGCCACAGCTGCTCGTCAGTGGCATCCGGATTGGCCCATAAAAGGTTGCTGCGAATAGTGCCGGCAAAAAGAAGCGGTTTCTGATCTACCAGGGCCACGGTGCGGGGCAGCGCCTCCCGGGCGTAATCGGCAATGGGCTGTCCGTTTAAATACACGCGGCCCTGCGTTGCGTCGTAAAACCGGGCAATCATGTGTACCAGCGAAGATTTACCGCTGCCGGTGCCGCCAATAATGCCAATGGTTTGTCCCCGCGTAGCGGTAAAAGTGATGTCGGTTAATGATTCGGCGCCGGCGCCGGCGTAGCGAAGGCTTACGTGATCAAATTGCACCGCCACGTCGCTAGCGCCGCCTGCCGCGCGCCCGGCAAAGGACATGGAGCTGGGGGTATCGAGTACCTGGCCGATACGTCCCATGCTGGCCACCGCGCGGCCGAGAACCGCGACCAGATTAGCCAGTTTAACTAGCTCTACTAAAATTTGACTGATATAGTTAATGAGTGCGACTACATCGCCGGAGAGCATAAGGCCAGCGTTAATTTTTTGCGAACCCAGCCAAAGAATTAAAATAATAACGCCGTTAACTACCACGTAGGTAAGCGGGTTCATAATGGAAACCACGTGGCCGACTCGCAGCTGAGAACGAAGCAACGTATCGTTGGCGGCTGCAAAGCGTTCGATCTGCGTTTTCTCGCGGCCAAACGCCCGAATTACCCGTACGCCGTTTAGGTTTTCACGGGTGGCTTCTGTAACGGCGTCCAGCTTGCCTTGTACTTTTTTGTACATGGGGTTAGAAAGAAGCATAACGCCAAACACAATAATGAACAGCACAACAATGGCAGCTAAAAAAATGAGCGCCAGCTGCGTGTTAATGGTAAAAGCCATAATCATGGAGCCAAACACAATAAAGGGGCTGCGCATAAACAGGCGCAAAAACATGTTGAGTCCGTTTTGTACCTGGTTAATGTCGCTGGTCATGCGGGTAATCAGCGTTGACGTTCCAATCGTGTCCATTTCGGTAAAGCTAAGGGACTGAATTTTGGCGAGCAGCTCATGGCGAAGCCCTTTCGCGCTGCCGGTGGCCGCTTTGGCCGCAAAGTATTGCGCGGTAAAGCTGCACGCGAGGCCCAAAAGCGCCATAGCGATTAAAATGCCAAAGCGCGTGAGAATATATTTTGTATCATGGCTACGAATGCCGATATCGATCATATTGGCAACCACCAAAGGAACAATTAAGTCAAAACCGGCTTCCAACATTTTGAACAGCGGCGCCAAAATACTTTCCAGTTTGAACTTTTTAAAATATGTAAGTAAATACTTCATGTTTTACATTTGCCTCCACTCCGAAGTAAAAAATCCTCAATTAGTATACCCAATTCCATATCGCTTGTAAAATATATATGATATGGTATAATTATACGAAAAAAATATATAGGGAGGGCTCATGGATATTCGGCAGCTACGATATTTTGTGACGGTGGTGCAAGAGGGCACCATTACGGCGGCGGCTGCGAAGCTGCATATGACGCAGCCGCCCCTTACCGCGCAGGTTCACAGCCTGGAGGAAGAGCTCGGGTGCCAGCTGTTTCGCCGTGAAGGACGCCGGCTGTATTTAACAGAAATGGGGCAGCATTTTTTCCGCCGCGCGGAAGAAATTTTGGGCATGTGCGACAATGCCAAACGCGAGGTTGCGGATTTTATTGACGGCCATGGGGGAACGCTGCGGATTGGTGTGATTTCGTCGGTGCAGGGAACGCTGTTTACCACGTGGATGAAGCGGTTTCAAACGCTGCACCCTCAGATTAAGCTGTCTATTTATAGCGGAAATACGTATCAGCTGCTGGAAAAGATTCAAAACCGGCAAATGGATTTGGCGGTGGTGCGCACCCCGTTTGCCACTGCGGAGCTGGATATGCTGTATTTGCAAAAAGAACATATTTTGGCGGTGGGGCAGGCGCGGTTTTTTGGCGGCAATCGCGGCGCAGAGATTACGCTTGGCGAGCTGGCCGCGGCGCCGCTGATTATTTACCGGCGCTGGCAAAGGGTTATTGAGGCGGCGTTTGAGACTGCCGGCTACCCAATTGATCCGTACTGCGTTAACGATGACGCGTCCATGACGCTGCAGCTCGCCCTGCAGGGGATGGGTGTGGGGCTGCTGCACCCCTCGGCCCTGCCGGGCAAACTGGACGAAGCTATTGTGCTGCGGCGGCTGTCCGAGGAGACGCTGGCCTCGCATATTGTTTTGGTGTGTCAAAAGGCTGGGCAGCTGCCGCGCCCGGCGCAGCTGTTTTGGAAATTGCTGGAGGATGCGAAAAATCGCCATTTCTTTACTGATTCTTAGCTTGATTTTTGCTAGAATAGTGCTGTTTTTTGGAGAGGAGACAAAACCATGAAAAAAGTTCCTCATACAGTGCGCAATGTGAGCATTATGCTGGTGCTGCTTTGTCTGGCGTTTTTGATTAGCCTTTTGTTTCAGCAAGTCTTCGACGTAGAGGAACACATTACCATGCTCTTTGTATTTGCTGTATTTTTAACTTCTCTTTTGACAGAAGGATATGTCTATGGTATGATTGCGGCGGTTGTGAGTGTATTGGCGGTGAATTACGCTTTTACATTTCCATATTTTGCGTTTAACTTTAATGTGCCGGTAAATTTTGTTTCAGCAATTATTATGATTGTTATTGCGGCGCTAACAAGCATGTTAACTACTAAGGTTAAACAGCATCAGGCCATACAGGCGGAAACCGAGCGAGAAAGAATGCGCGCCAATTTGCTGCGCGCGGTATCGCACGATTTGCGCACGCCGCTGACAACCATTTATGGTTCGGCGGCAACGCTGTTGGAGAAAAAAGGAAGTCTTACGGAGCAGCAGCAGGAGCGGATGCTGGAAGGCATTAAGGAAGACTCGGAATGGCTGGTGCGCATGGTGGAAAACCTGCTGTCGATCACACGGCTGGACAGCGGCAAGGTGAAAATTATTAAAACGCCAACCGTGCTGGACGAGTTGATCGATTCGGTGCTTCTTAAATTTAACAAGCGGTATCCGCGACAAACGATTTTGCTGGATATTCCCGACGAAATCGTGATTATTCCCATGGATGCCCTTTTAATTGAGCAGGTGATTATTAATATTTTAGAAAATGCGGTGCAGCACGCGGTAGGCATGACCTCGCTTTGGCTGCGGGTTTTTGTGATTGGCGGCAAAGCGATTTTTGAAATTCAAGACGACGGCTGCGGCATGGATCCGTATAGGCTAAAAAGCATTTTTACGGGGGGTTACAATGGGAATGAGCCGCCGGCCGATGGGCAAAAACGAAATTCCGGTATTGGACTTTCTGTTTGCGCTACCATTATTAAGGCCCATGGTGGCGACATCTCTGCCGAAAACAGAAAAGAAGGCGGGGCGATTTTTCGCTTTACCTTGGATAGAGAGGAAGCAATGAGTGAGTAATAATAAATTTAAAATCTTGCTGCTGGAAGACGAAGGCAATATTCGCAAATTGGTGGCGACCATGCTGGAGGCCTCGGGCTATCAGGTGATCGAGGCGGCTACCTGTGAGCAGGGGAAAACGCTATATCAATCGTATATGCCCGATTTAGTAATTTTGGACTTAGGTCTGCCCGACAAGGATGGGAAGCACTTTTTGCAATTTGTGAGAGAAAGCGCGGCAACGCCCATTATCGTACTATCGGCGCGCAGCGAGGAGCGGGATAAGGTGGAGGCGCTAGATTTAGGGGCCAACGATTATGTAACAAAACCCTTTGGCTCTGCCGAGCTGCTGGCGCGCGTGCGCAGCGCGATTCGCAGCAGTCATATACGGCAGAGCGATACCGGTAAAAAAACGTTTAAAGTACAGGACCTGGTTGTTGATTTTGAGGCGCGGCAAGTTGTTCTCAAAAATCAGGAAATTAAACTAACGCAAACGGAGTACAATATTGTTGCGTTTTTAGCGCAGCACTGTGGTAAAATGATGACGTATTCGGCTATTATTAAAGCAGTCTGGGGCGAGCCCCCAGGGGAAGCTACCATTAAAAAGCTGCAGGTAAATATGGCTAATATTCGCAAAAAATTGGGTTCCCGCCCTGGTGTTAGCAGTTATATTATGAATGAATTAGGGGTGGGATACCGCATGAATGGAGAAAGGGATCATGATTAGAAAACTCATTAAAACGCAGTCTCCGGCCCGCATTATTGCGCTTGGCTTTGCCGCCGTAATTTTGCTGGGCTCGCTTTTGCTGAAAATGCCGTTTAGCGTAAAAGACGGAGTGGAGCTGCAATACATAGACTCTTTGTATACGTCGACCAGCGCGGTCTGTGTGACCGGGCTCATTGCGGTGGACGCCGGCGATACATTTACTCCCATTGGCCAGTTTATTCTGGGCGCGCTCATTCAGGTGGGCGGCCTGGGAGTTACGGCCGTAGGGGCCGGCATTATTCTGGTTATGGGCAAAAAAATGGATTTGAAAGGGCGTACGCTCATTCGGGAAGCTATGAATTTGGATTCGGGCAAAGGGATTGTTATCTTTGTACGCAACATTTTTATTACGACAATTTTGATTGAGCTGCTTGGCGCGGTGTTAAGCTTTACGGTATTTGTGCAGGATTATCCGGTGGGGAAGGCCATAGGGATTAGCATATTCCATTCTGTGGCGGCGTTTAATAATTCGGGATTCGATATTCTGGGAAATTTTCAGAACCTAATTCCCTACCAAAGCAATGTTATGCTGAATTTGGTGACCTGTGGACTAATCTTTTTTGGTGGCATTGGTTTTCTGGTTATTAAAGAGCTTTGGACTAAAAAGGGAAACTGGCGGCGGCTTTCCATGCACGCTAAAGTGGTCATTTCGGTGAGTGTCTCGTTAATCATTCTGGGAACCGTGTTGATTAAGTTAACGGAAGACGTTACTTGGCTAGGCGCTCTTTTCCATAGCGTGTCGGCCAGAACGGCGGGATTTTCCACCTATCCGTTAGGCGAATTTGGTAATGCGGGATTGCTGGTGCTTACGGCGTTAATGTTTATCGGCGCGTCGCCGGGATCTACGGGCGGCGGTATTAAAACCAGTACGTTTTTTGTACTGCTGCAAGGCATTAAGGCGGCGGCAACCAATCATTCGGAAAAGGCATTTCGCTATTCTATTCCTAAAAATGCGTTTCGAAAAGCGGCGGTAGTTACGCTGTTGGCAGGCGGAGTGGTTTTTATAGGTACCTATTTACTCACGGTAATGGAACCGGAGGTAACGCTAATGCAGGCGTTATTTGAAATTACCAGCGCTTTTGGAACCGTGGGATTATCTACGGGCATAACGCCCGATTTAGGCGTGGGCGCGAAGCTGTTATCAATTATTATTATGTATATTGGAAGGCTGGGACCGCTAACCGTAGCTTCGCTCTGGTATTTCTCGCGAGGCGAGCGTGCTCATTTTCCAGAAGGTAATATTGCAATAGGATAAAGGAGAAAAACAATGTTTCACAAAAAAATGGAAAAGAAAATTTATGGTATTGTAGGGCTGGGCCGTTTTGGATATGCGCTGGCAACCGATTTGGCCGAGTCTGGCTCAGAGCTTTTAGTGGTTGATCGCGACGAAGAAAAGATTCGCGAAATTCGTGAATTTACAGACAATGCGTATGTGGCGCCGGTGTTAGATAAAAAGAGTCTAATGGAAACAGGCATTCAAAACTGCGACGTTGCGATTGTTTGTATTGGAGAGCAAATGGATACCTCGATTTTAACTACGCTTAATCTGGTTTCCATGGGAATTCCTACGGTTATTGCTAAGGCAACCAGCGCGGAGCACGGCATCATTCTAGAGAAGCTGGGAGCCGAGGTTGTGTACCCAGAGCGCGATATGGCTATTCGCCTGGCAAGCCGGCTGGAAACGGCTAAGGTGCTAGATTTTGTGCAGCTGAGCGAAAAGATTAACGTGACTAAAATGCGCATTCCTGAGCCCACCATTGGTAAAACGGTACTGGAAATGAATTTGCGGGCCCGGTTCGGACTCAATATTATCGCGATAGAAAATGGCAATACGGTAATCGATATTGTGCAGCCGGATTACGTATTTCAAAGCGGAGACATTCTGTATTTATCTGGAAGCAAGGAAGGCATTATCAAATTAAATACATGGACAGAGCGCTAAATTTCTTTACTTTTATAAGACGGTATGCTATCATAAAATGACGGGATTTAACATAAAACATACAAATCCCTAACATTTTAGGAAGGAAACGGTATCTATGGATTTGGAGGTAAAAAATAAACAAAAGCCGCTTCTTTGGATTGTCTGGTTTTTGGAAGGCATTTTTGTTGGATTTGGCGCGATTCTTCCCGGAATCAGCGGCGGCACACTCTGTGTCGCCTTTGGCATGTATCGCCCCATTATTGAAGCGCTTTCCGATTTAAAACACGCGCTTAAAAATTACGGCTTAATGCTTTTTATCTTTGCTTTGGGCGTTGGAGCTGGATTTGTAGGACTTTCCGG
>CALWPV010000055.1 GCA_944383515.1 uncultured Clostridia bacterium | reverse complement strand
GCTCCCAGTACACCTCGGTACCGTCTGCAAGATACAAAGTGAAATCTGGCAGCACTCTTCGATCCGGTAGCTGCAAAGGCTTCTCATAGTCATAGCGCAGATGCTGCCGAGCCAGCTCATTAGCAATGATCATTTCCGACTTAGAAGCCACCACCTCCCCGCGATCGGTGAAGTGCTTATGAGAATCCGCGTACTTACGCGTTTGAGCGGCAGCCAGTGACGCCTGGCGCTGTGCCTCTTTCTCGCTGAGCTGGCGGCGCTTCTCCTCAAAGTCAGCCAAAATCTGATCGGGATCCAACCGGTAATGGCGCAATGCGCAGCGGTGGGCTCTCAGATTATAGCGCAAATTGCGCAGCCTTTCTTTCAAACGCTTAAAGGTTTCGATCATACGGCGCGCCTCTTCCAAGGCCTTGCCCTTCACAAATCGAAAAATATGCTTCCCATTCTCGTAATACTGCCAGTAGGCGTATTGCCGTTTCGGTCCCTTCATAACAATGCAGCCGGGAGAGTGGGTAAGCTTTTCTTCAATTTCACGAATGCTGAGCGTGCAGTCAATCAGGGCCTGAGCTAAGGAGCGCACGGTGTCTAATGTCTCTTCCTCGAAGGCCCAAGGTTTTCTAACATAGTTTTTCTTTTTCAAATCGAATCCCTCCCTCTATATATAACTATCGTACAAAAAACAGGAAGTGTCCTCGATTTTACAAAAAGTTCATAAAAAAATTGAGACAACAAAAAAGAAGCCGTCTCAGCGACAGCTTCTTTTGAACTTTACAGCCGTTTTATATCTTCGTACGCGGCATGCTCAGCAAATCCGGCCCAGGTAGTATCTTTGGACAGAATGTTTTGAAGCAGCGTTTTAGCGTTTTCCGGCTGATGCAGTACGCATTCATAATAAACGGCAAGCCCATAGGCCCCTGTTGCATACATGTGATCGTCACGAGATTCGGCAATAGAAATCGCTTGTTCCAGTGTAATCGTGCCGTTATAAGCTAGGCAGCGGTCATAATAACCGACGCCGGCGCCTACTTCCATACCTTCATGAATGGCCGCCGCAGCTTCCTTCATTTCATCTATTTCACCAAGGCGCATACAGCAAAGGCAGTACCAGTCGGTAGCGCTAATAAAAGAACCGTCGTCTGCAGATACAGCGCGGCAGCGGGCCAGTACAGCCTTCGCGCGGCGATAGTCTCCGAGCAGGTAGTAGCAAAGGCCCAAATGATACAGCGCATCCCAGTAGACGGGATCGATACGCAGGGCCATTTCAAAATCAGCAGCGCCCTCGCTATAGCGGCGCAGGTTCAAATAGGCGTGACCACGGTGCCGATACAGTTCTTTGGAAAAAGGAACCCGTGTTAGACCTATAGAGTACGTGTCGATCGCACTGCGAAACAGCATTTGAGCACGATACGCCTTGCCCAGTTCAATGTACAGCGCTGCGAGGTCTGCGTCAGATATGGTCTGCGTTTGAGCGTCCTGTATTTTCTGCTGTAATTCCTTTACGGCAGGTGAAAGTTCAATTTTCGGATTTTCAACTTGAATTTGAGTATCCTTGGTAGCAACTTGCATGTTTTTCCTCCATTCCGGAGCGTTAATATAAAAAATAAAAAACGATTGACGACGCTCCGACATCAATAGAAGAACCGGAAGGTTCGGATCGAATGTTTGATACTATTATGAAGGATTTAGAGTCAGATTGCAAGAGCCAGTTTTAGCTACCAATGGTTTGCCAGGGGAAAACTCGACTTACGCCTTTACAAATTTATACACATATTGTAAAATGTAAGATAAGTTTAAAAAAAGGAGAGCGGGAATGGCAAACATAGCGATTGTTACCGATAGTAATAGCGGTATTTCACAGAAAGAAGCAAAAGAACTGGGCGTTTGGGTATTACCCATGCCGTTTTATGTAAATGGAACCTTATATTTTGAAGACATTACGTTGACGCAAGCGGAGTTTTACGAGTATTTGGCGCAAGGGGCCGAAATTTCAACCTCACAGCCCGCGCCAGGTGATGTAATGGATTTGTGGGATACGGTGCTGAAAGATCACGAAGAGATCGTATATATCCCCATGTCCAGCGGCCTAAGCAGCTCGTGTGAAACAGCGTCTATGTTAGCGGCCGATTATCATGGACGGGTTCACGTGGTCAATAATCGGCGAATTTCGGTTACACAGCGGCAAGCGGTAATCGACGCGCTGGAAATGGCGGCGCTAGGCATGGAAGCGCCCTCGATTAAGCAAAGGCTGGAAGAGACGCAGTATGATTCGAGCATTTATATTACCGTAGAGACGCTCAAGTATTTGAAAAAGGGCGGCAGAATCACCCCGGCCGCTGCAGCCCTGGGTACGGTACTGAACCTAAAACCGGTGTTGCAAATTCAGGGCGGAAAATTAGATGCCTACGCTAAAACGCGAGGTATGAAAGCGGCGCGTAAGGTTATGGTGGAAGCCATTCAAAAAGACTTAAAAGAGCGTTTTTCCGATTTGTATCAGAAAGGCGAGATGCGGCTGGGAATTGCGTATAGCGGCGTAGACCTCGAGCTGGCGAAAGATTGGAAGCGGCAGCTTTCACAGGCGTTTCCCGGTCATACCTTTGATATGGCTCCGCTATCGCTAAGCATTTCTTGTCATATCGGCGCCGGGGCTCTGGCCGTCGCCTGTACGCGTCATGTGCGGCAATAAAAGCTTATGCAGCAAAAAAGGTGATCCGAAAGCGAAAGGGCTTTCGAATCACCTTTTTCTCATACAGCGGTGCTTATGCGCGATTCGGATTCAGCGCGGTATTGTAAATATGCAATACCCGGTAGACATCCAGCCCGCGCTGGTCGCTCATTTCATGACGCTGAATCAGCGGCTTGAATTCTTGTTCATAAACGGCGGTAGCCTCGGCCGGATGGTCAGACGTAGCCAGCTCCAGAGCTTTAGCCAGCGTAAGCGTGTAATCCACGAAAAACTCGAGCTCACGCCACATGGTCGCCTGTACCGATGTTACATGAGGGCCGTGGTTTTGAATCAGCGCGCGAATCGGCGCAAGCGCCGCAGGAACCTGCTGCATGCGCTCTGCCAGTTCGGGGCGTACACGAGGGCCAATATTCATGGCAAAGTCGGTAGAAAACAGCGCGGAAACCTTTTCCATAAGCGGCCACAGCTGCGGCCCCTGCTTGCCATAGGCGGCTTCGTAATATTCATCGGCAATGGCCTCGAAAGAAAGCGAAGTATCCATAGATACCCGAGCCATGACATAGTTTGGCAGAGCATTGGGGAATGCGGCGCGCAGCTCCTGACAGCTGTTAATACCATTCAGGCCCAGCGCATGATTATACTGAAGATCCCGGTAAATAATGCGCGCAATACCCACATAGGCGGGGTCGCCATAATGCGCGCGTCCCAGAGGATAGTCATACACAAAGCTATCGCAGGGAGCGGCCTTTTGCCAGTCTTTTAAGAAAGTTAAATTCGTCTCCAGATCCGACGGAAACGTAAGCTGATTCAAACGAAATTCCGGTTCGGGCTGTAGCGGCCCGTGATCGGCAAACGAAGACTCAAACGTGCGGGTAATCGGAGCAAACATGAGCACAAACCGGTCTGGATTTTCAATCTTATTGTGCTCGGGCGCCCAAAGCAGATCCACATATAAAAGCAGTACCAGCCGCATGGAAGAGCCTGCCTGCGTCAGCTTCTGATCCAGGTAATTAAGCAGCGCCACATAGTGATCGGACGGGCGTAAATCGCGGCAGTGCTCACAGGAGCAAGAATTGTTGCTGGCGTCAGCCAGCCAGATATGCAAATAATCCGCGTCGGGATTGTCTTTGGCATAGGCAACCACCAGATCCGCAAATTTTTTAACAGCCTGCGGATTGGAAAGGCATAGGTTGGTATTGGTCGGCACGCCGCCAAAAATCTCACGTTTACCGTTAACCTCGGCAATCATGGCGCGATTTTCCGGCGCCACACTGGCAGCTTCGGTATCCCAACCGGTGGCTTCGCAGCCAAGCACCTCGCTGGTCCAGCCATGGCCTACGCGGTGCTGCAGCAGCCCGCGCTGCGCGGCGGCTTCCGTTAGGTAGGGCATAACCCGCTGCGAGTCTTCCATGGTCCAATGAACCGAGGGAAGAAGCGGATTGTAGATATGGTGATACCAGCGTTCCAAAAATGTATGCGGATATTTAAATTGGAAGAAAAAGCTGTTGAATCCGACTTTGGGAGACCAATCTAAAAACTCGACAATGTTTTCAATCGAGGACGCTCCCTCCAGACAAACGCCGCGGTGGCGCATCGAGGCCGTATGTGCCTCGGAAGTGTAAAAGGCAGTCAGGCACTCCAGTACCGGAACCACCTCAAACTCCTTGCCCGGACGCAAAAAACGGCAGCCAATCCGCGTTAAATAGCGGTACACGCCAAGTAGCAACGCGCGGGCATTATTTCCAAAAATCAGTTGATGCTCGGCATTGACATCGATATAATATTGATCGTCCAGCGCCGCATCCGCCACAGGCGGAAGACCGTAGTCGCTAAGATCGCATACATCCAGCTCATAGCTGAGGGCCGGCATACCCATGCGGGCCAAATAGTCTTTGAGTTCGCTGGCCGCAAAACGGGCGGGCGCCTCAGAGCAGTGACAGAGAATTTGCATACTTACATCTCCTTGTATTGTTCATATTTAGCATCGACCTGCTCACGGGTTACCGTGTTCAGACCGGTGATCTTAGAGTTATGGGCCGCGGTGAAAAAGGTGCGCGCCCCTTCTGCGTCTCCCTGTTTTTCATGGATAAGACCCAGATAAAACTTGCTGTCAACCATGGTATCGCGAAGCTCCAGAGCCTTTAAAAAGAGCGACTCTGCCTCTTCCAGATTCCCCTGGCGATACTGAATTTGAGCCAGGTTGTCATAAGCCGGGCCGTACGATTCGTCTTCCAGGAGCGCCTGGTTGCTGATATCCGTAGCTTTGTCATATTCGCCGGCTTCAATATAAAAATACCCCAGCGTAGTATAAAATTCCAAATTAAAGATATCGTAGTCTTTTTGCATTTGCTCCAGCGTAGAAATGCCCGTTGCCAGATCTCCGTTTTTCCAATACGCAATGGCCAGATCCTGACGGGCAAACTTGAGCATGGTCGGATTGATTTTGGGCAGCGTAATGACGTACTCAAAGGTGCGCAGCGCTTCGGGATACTGGCAGTCTTCCAAAAGGTGCAGCCCGTAAGCAATCAGCGGCGAAGAGCAGCGCGCTTTATGCTTCAGCGCGAAGCGGTACATAGGAAACGCCAAACGGGGTTTGTGCAGCACAAACTGCATTACGTATCCGGTCCAGCCCAGCGCCACCGGCAGATTGACAAAATAAAAGAAAATAGCGTAGGCCAGATACCCCAGCAGGATATACGAAAAAGAAACCTTGCAGATAAGAGCAATAATGGTGCCTACCAGTAAAATAATGATATGGGGATGGTTTTTAAAAAAAGACATGATATTCCTCCGTTATGTACTCATTTGTTAAAAAGTATGATAGCACGAAATGAAGGGAAAGGCAACTATCAATCGGCGCCTTCTCCCGTAGAAAAGAAAGGAAAAAGCCATGCTAAAAAAAGGAAGTCAGGTAGCGTTAGTCGCTTGTTCTAACGCATTAACCGATGAAAAAAACATACAAACACTCGTTGCATTTTTTAAAAGTCAAGGCCTAGAGGTACGGATTAGCCCCCACGTTATCGCGCCGCAGGGCAAACTGGCCGCCAAGGCAAAAGCGCGTGCGGACAGTGTTATGCACTATTTTTGCGATCCCCGCGTCGATGCCATTTTCGACGTATCCGGCGGCGACTTAGCCAACGAAGTATTGCCGGAACTAGATTACCAAGCTGCTGCCCAAAGCCGCGCCACATTTTGGGGGTATAGCGATGTTACCACGGTCATTAACGCGCTGCATACCCGCGCAGGCAAAGCATCCGTACTCTACCAGGCCCGCCATTTGCCGCTTTGCGCGGCCCGTGGGGCCGAATGGGCGCGCTGGCTTTGCGCCGGCGAAGAAAGTTTGTTTACCCCGGAAATAGCCTGGGTACAAGGCCGGCAGATGAGCGGCGTTACCGTGGGCGGCAATGTGCGCTGCTTGCTTAAGCTGGCGGGAACGCCTTATTGGCCGGATATGCGAGGGAAAATTCTGGTGCTAGAGGCGCGCAGCGGCGGTGAGGCGCAGATCCGCACATATCTGCAGCAGCTGCGGCAAATGGACGTGTTTTCTCAGGTGAGCGGCATTTTATTAGGCACCTTTTCACAGCTGGAACAAAGCTTAGGCGCAGCGGCGGCGCAGGAGCTGCTACAGGCAGTAACCGGGCCCAAGCTGCCCCTGGCGGTAACGCGGCAGATTGGGCATGGCAGCGATGCCAAAGCGCTATGGATAGGGCGCGAGCTGCAGCTGCAGCGCAGCGGGGAATAACGGGAAATTTTGGAAATTATAATGGTTTTGACCATGTTAACATGGAGAAAAGAGTTAAAACCCTGAAAAAGATTGACAGGGCGAAAGGATTGTGCTTTACTACCCTTATTAAAATATCTATAAAAAGGGTTGGGCTGAGAGTTTTCTGAGAACCCGACAAAGGGAAAGTACAATGGAAAGTTTTGCAATCAGTTTGGTGTGCGATGCCTGTCATCGTGAAGTATCGCTTCGTGAGCCGATAACAACCTGCCCTTACTGCGGCGGGCTGCTGGAGGTCCAGTATGATTACGCGGCTATGAAACGCCACATGAAGCAGGTGGCGTCGGTTCCGAAGCTGCGCTCGATATGGCGATACCGTGATTTTTTGCCGCCTGTGGCGGATGAAAGCATTGTGACGCTGGGCGAGGGCGGTACACCACTGGTGCGTTCACAGCATCTGGGGAAGAAAATTGGCGTTCCCCATTTGTATTTTAAAAATGACGCTATGATGCCTACGGGCAGTTTTAAGGATCGTGGTTTTTCTTTGGCGGTAAGCTACGCCAGGGATCTTAAGGTTAAACGAGGGTTTACGTATTCTTCCGGCAATGCGGGCGCGTCTTTTTCGGCGTATTCGGCGCGCAGTGGCTTTCAGGCGCTGGTTTGTGTTGAATACGTGGCCAGCGAAACGAAAAAGGCGATGATCAACCTCTATGGGGCCAAGGTGGCCGTTTTGGAATTTGATAAGTTTGAAGAAATCAGCACCATGCTGGAGAGAGCGACGAAGGAGCTGGGGCTCTATCAGTTTGTGAATTTTATCAATCCTATCCGGCATGAGGCTATGAAAACGTATGCCTATGAAATTTATGAAGAGCTTGGCAGCGTACCGGATGCCATGTTCCACCCGGTAGGAACGGGCGGCGGCCTTTGGGGTGCGTATAAAGGGTATCGGGAACTGGAGACGCTGGGCGTGACAGACAGAGTGCCGCGCATGTTCGCGGTACAACCGGCGGTAACCGCGCATTTTCGCGAGGCATTTCAAAAAGGGCTGCATGAGGCGGGAGCGTACGGAGACCCCAAAAAGACGATTGCGCAGTCTATTGCGGCCGACAGTCCGCTGCAGGGCGGTAAACGGATTCTGAAAGCAGTCTACGACTCTAACGGCGCAGCGCTGGGTGTAAGTGAAGAAGAAATTCTGGAGGCAATGCGCGATTTGGCCCGCGAAGGAATTGCCGGAGAGCCGGCTTCGGCGGCTTCGGTGGCAGCGGCCAAGCAGGCGGCTAGGCAGGGGCTGATCGGTGAGAAAGACGTTGTCGTTTGCGTCATTACCGGGTCTGGGCTGAAGCAGCCAGCCGCGGTAGAGATGGCGGCCGGTTTGCCCAAAGAAACCATTCATGCCGACTTTGAGTCGTTGAAACGCTTGATCGAACGAAGTGTATAAAATTGAACACGCTCTATTGTGGTGTATAAAATTGAACAAAAAGTATGAAGAGGAACGATTATGACAATTACAAAAGTAGATCCGGTTACCCTGCGCACAGAGCCATGCGAACTTAAAGAGCGGTATGGGCGGTATGAGTTAACGCCGAGCCTGCAGGAGAAAGACGACCGGCAGCTTTATATTTCGCCGCCCTGGATTGACTCGCATGTGCACTGTTTTTATGCGGTTACTTCCTTTGGGCTGAGCCCCGATACGATCGGCTATCGGCAGGGGGTGCATCTGCTGGTAGATGCCGGCAGCTCGGGGGCGGAAACCTTTGCAGCGTTTCGCCGGTTCGTTGCGGATCCCAGTCGGACAAAGGTAAAGGCCTTTTTAAACGTGAGTGCGATTGGCCATGTGAGTATGCGCGAGTATTTTGACCGCCGATTGGTCGATGTTAGCCGCGCGGCGCAAACGGTAAAGGAAAACCGCGATATTTTGCTGGGTATTAAAGTGCGCTCCAGCCATATTATTGTGGAAGAGCAGGGGATTTGGCCGCTGGAGCAGGCCGTTAAAGCCGCGGAAATGGCCGATTGTCCCATTATGGTGCACATGGGTGAGAATCCGCCCAGTAATAAAGAAAATCTGGCGCTGCTGCGCGGGGGCGATATTGTATCGCACTGTTTTCACGGCAAACAGGAGCCGCTGTGGAAGGCCGACGGAACTCCCACGCAGGAGCTAAAGGAAGCGCTGGAGCGCGGCGTGCAAATGGACACGGCGCATGGCGCCGCCAGCCTAGATCGCGACATAGCGCAAGCTGCGCTGGATGCGGGGTTTGACAACTTTTCCATTAGCACCGACTTGCATATTCGCAATGTCCACGGTCCTGTGCGTTCGTTAGCCGATACGATGAGCAAATTCTTAGCCCTAGGGATGCCCCTGGCCAAAGTGATCCGCAGCGTGACCACCATTCCGGCCGCGCGCTTTGGCCTTGACGGCTGGGGCAGCGATCTGACGAAAAATGCCACGCTCTTTAGACTCAGAGAGCCCGAAGAAGGAGAGGCGCCTTTGGTTGACAGCACCGGCAAGGCGTTTGCGGCCGCGCCGCGCATTGAACCGGTAGCGGTGCTGATGGACGGTAAAATGATAGAGCTGCAAGAAAGGAAATAACGGAGAATGGATCCCATACAATCTCTTATTGAGCAAGGAGCGGCGCAGCATGTGTATTCCTGCGCCGCATACGCGATTGGAACGCCGGATCGTCTGCTTAAAGAAGGCTATGCCGGCTGTCTGGGCGAGGGCCGCGCGGCGGCAGAGCAAGATACAATCTATGACTTAGCTTCGGTTACCAAAGTACTGGTTACTATGGCGTTTATGCGCCTATTTGAACAGGGAAAGGTTTGTTTGGAAGATACGATAGCCTTGTACCTGCCCCAGTACCGCGGCACGAACAAAGAAACCATTACGCTGTGGCAGCTGCTTACCCACACCAGCGTGCTGCATGGGCAGGCGCCCCTGTATCGGAGCGCGCATACCAAAGAAGATTTGCTGGAGGCCATTCGCCAGCTGCCGCCCAGGGATAACAGCACGGTGGAGTATTCTTCACAGGGCTTTATTGTGCTGGGGCAGGTCATGGAAGCCATAGAAGATAAGGCGCTGGACCAGATTTTGCAGGAACAGCTGTTTACTCCGCTTAACATGGAGCATACAACATATAATCCGCCGGCTGCCTGGCAGAGCCGCATCGCGTCTACAGAAAACTGTCCGTGGCGCGGGCACGTAGTCATTGGGCAGGTACACGACGAAAACGCCGTCGTTTTAGGCGGCGTGGCCGCCCATGCCGGTATTTTTTCGAATACACAGGATCTGATTCAAGTCGCAAGAGCTATGCTCACCGGGCGCACGCCCGAGGGGCAGCGGTATTTGCATGAAGCAACCATTCGCCTCATGACGCAGGATCACACCGGCGCCATGAAAGGCACGCAGCTGGCGCGGGGGCTGGGCTGGCAGGTAAAAAGCGCACACCGCCCTTCGCCATTTGGCGATCTGTTTTCGGCCGCTTCATACGGGCATACGGGCTTTACCGGCACCGGCATTTTTATTGATCCTACCCGGCAGCTGTTTACGGTGCTGCTAACCAACCGCGTTCACCCTACGCGCCATGGCAGCGGCATAGAGCATATTCGCAGAACGTTTAACAATTTAGCCGTGCTTTTGGCGGAAGAGTAAATTATTTTTTTTAACGATTCTTAACTTGACGCCGGGTGAGTTTCACGATATGATGGAAAAAAGCTGGGCACAGGTAGTGCCCGGCGAATTGAATAGTAGGAGTATACGATTGTGAGACTTATTATTGAACATTTATCGAAGCGATATGAAAAAAAGCAGGTGTTAAAGCAGATCGATTTTACCTTTGAAGAAGGCAAAATCTACGGTCTTTTAGGGCGCAATGGCGCCGGAAAAACGACGTTTTTTAACTGTTTAAACCGTGATATTGCCGCCGACGAAGGACAGTTTTTTCTGGAAGACGCTGCAGGGCGGAAGGTGCTCAGCTCAGAAGATATTGGGTATGTGCTGAGCACCCCCGTTGTGCCGGAGTTTTTGACAGGGCGGGAATTTGTCAAATTCTTTCTCGATATTAACCAAAATCAAATGGAAAGTCCTCAGCCTGTCGATGTTTATCTGCAGCGGATCGGCATTGCGGAAGAGGACCGCGACAAACTGTTAAAAGATTATTCGCAGGGTATGAAAAATAAAATGCAGATGCTGATTAACCTGATGCTGCGTCCGCGTGTTTTTTTGCTAGACGAACCGCTGGTTTCGCTGGACGTGGTGGTGGCAGAAGAAATGAAGCAGCTGCTGCGCTCGTTTAAAGACGGCCGCGTTACCATTTTTTCCACGCATATCATGGATTTGGCGCTGGATCTATGCGACGAGATTGTACTGCTCAGCCATGGAGAACTGGAAGTGGTAGAGAAGAGTAATTTAGACAACCAGGAATTTAAAGACAAAATTATTGCAGCGCTGCGGGAGGAAGACCATGAGTCCGTTTAAAACCTTTCGCATTTCTTTTGCGCTGAAAAACACGTACCGGGTGAACACCATTTTATTTTCTCTTAAGCAAATTCCTCTTATTAAAAAGCTGCTGCCGGGCAGCCTCTACCGCTCCCGGGCTCTCAAAATATTGGCCGGCGTAATTGCCGCGCTGTGGGAAGTAGTCGGTACGTTTATTGGCAAGCTGCTGTATTTCGTGACCATGGTATGCGGCATAGGCGCGCTCTATGAGACGGCAGCGCAAGCGCAGACGTTTTTACATATTCTTTTATTTTTAACGGCGATTGGTACGTATGTGAATACCAGCTTATTTAACCCAACGCGGGATAAATATTACGCGACTATTTTAATGCGCATGGACGCGCGCACCTATACGCTGGTCAATTATGCGTACAGCATGCTGAAGGTAGTGGTTGGCTTTTTGCCGTTTACGCTTTGGTTTGGTACGCGGTATGGTCTTCCGCTGTATATGAATTTGCTTCTTCCCCTTTGCATTGCCGGTATGAAAGTTATGGTTGCCGCTTTTTCCGTGCTTCTTTACGAGAAAAAAGGCGTGTTTTCTCATGAAAATAACATAGGTAAAGTCAAAGGCGTGCTTCTGGTGCTGTTTCTGGCGGCCGCGTATGGCCTGCCGGCCGCCGGCCTGAGCCTGCCGATAGGCGCGAGCGCCGTCCTGTTCGCGCTGGGCGCGCTAGGGGGCGTAGGGGGCGTGTTTATATTGCGAGCTTTTCAGGGATATC
>CALWPV010000054.1 GCA_944383515.1 uncultured Clostridia bacterium | reverse complement strand
CGCAGCTGCAGAAACCAGCGGAAGAGGCCATGGATCTATTGGGTATTCCGCTGGAAGAGCAGAAAATTTACAAGCAACATTTGCAATAACGTTATATAAAGGGAGATCCTAAAATTGGATCTCCCTTTACTTAGCTTATTGCGCTCTCGTTTTTAAAAAGTGTATCAAACGATTGGCCACAGCGGCAGGCAAAAGAGATAAAACACATTCAAACGCAACAAGATCTGGATTAATCTTCCAGCCTCGAAGCATTCCTAACATATTTCCTTTTGCTCTTGCCCGCGCACGCAATAATCCATTTATCATGCCCTGTTTCAGTTGAAAATGGCACCGTCTGTCTGACAAAATCACCCTCAGCCATTAAACACATGCCTGGTGCGCAAGTCGCAAAAAAATTTTTAACGCCAATATCGTCATAGGTATGCCACTTTTCCCACGGCCGGCTCTGCCGGTGATGCACCGAATCGCAAAAGCCACATACTTTCCTTTAGAAGATTGAACAAGATATTCAAAGGCTTTCGTATATCCTATATTCTCTTTCTTAGACGGTAAAATTCGATATTTCTTATCGGGAAGGCATTGTTTAAAAATGTCTGGATCACAGGGTGCCTCCGGGCAATCGTCATTCAAGTAGTCCTTTCAGTACCGAAAACGGTAATATGTATATAGCTCATTATAACTTCTATATTGCTCATGGCACTGACATGCCGGAGGGCACTGCCGTATTTCCAGCGGTTTCCCGGGGACGCACCTCTCCATTAGCTTTTTCAAATGCTGGTAGGCATTGTCAAAATAAGTTGTGTTGTCTATTTTCGGATCGTCAAGAACTACTTTTTCCAGATAATCAAAACTAAGCGGCTCAGTTTGGTGGCGCAGCGTTATATGCTGAAAAAAACTTCCTTTTTCAAACAGAATCCATAGCTGTTCTTTCGTTAACAAATACTTCTCACTCTCTGTCATGCCTGCATGCCAGCGAATAGGATTATCGCGCGTGATTCTCACTGTGTCCGGTGGCAACGCGTCCAGCAAATCGACAGAATAAACAAACAAAACCGGGCCATAGTGATTAATCTTCTTGACTCTTTGGTGAATATCTACAGAGTCAAAGAAAATATCGTAAAAAACATCTACCTCTTTGTCTTTTTCATCGGATTCCTGCGGTGTCTGAAATAACCCCCTTTCTTCTACCACCCCGCGCGAAAGCAGGCCGCCATTCTCTAAAAAAGTGCAAGACGTCGCCACCGAATTCACGTGGTATAAATGGGTAATATTTTTTCTCAGTAATACTCGTTTTAGTTCTTTATTAGTCATTGACTATTACTCCTTTAATTCCATCTGCATTTTTACAGCCCTGCCAATCGCTACGTCCACTTGGCGGCCACGCCGCCAAAACAGACGCAGCGATTGCTCTTTACCATTATTTCTTTCTGCCGCAGCAATTTTTGTATTTTTTACCGCTTCCACATGGGCATGGATCGTTGGGGTAGATTTTTTTCTTGCCCTGCGTGCTTGTTTCTGGCATGCCGCTCATTTCAGCGGCCATTTGATCAAAATCAATGACAACCCCCATTTTTTCCAATTGATCCGAGGCCTCCTCCAGTATGCTAGCCGCCTCGCTGCTCATGGGAACAATGGTGGTGCGCTTTCCTTTGGCAAGCGGTGACATACGTTCACGGAGCTCATTAGGCTTCCACCCTCGGTTTGAAAGCATTCTTGTGTTATTATGAACGGTCATTAAAAGAAAAACAAGCTCTTGCAAGGCTTCATCCGACGGGAATACAACGTTTTTCTCTTCCAAAATGTCTATTATATCCGAAGGCATGGCTCCCACGCTAATGTGCATAAAAAGCTCACGCATAGTCTCTTCTATACTCTCCGCATCTCCCCCCTTAACTTCCGTTAAAAGGAGTTTTAACCTGTTATAATACGGATCCGATACCGGATACCTATGCTCTGTATACTCTATTAACTCTTGCGGATCGGGCAGGTAAAAGTCTTTTTCTGCCTGAGTTTCTTCTATTTTTAAATACAGATTATCGCGGAGCGCTTCTTTGCTAATAACCTTCTCACCCCGTAAAACGCAGGGATTTTGCTTTTCGAATATATTTGACCAGAGCGCTTCTATTTCTTTTCGCCCTATTTTGCGCTTAGCACATTTTTCCATTAACCGGCAAAGTATTTTTACCGGCGCGCTGCCGTACAGCATGTCTACCCAAAGAAGACAGTGGTATAACCAGTAGGTTTTGCGTCGTTTCTCTTGAAACTCTGGAGTATTGATCGAATGATAAACAGAAATTACCTCATAAGGAACCTGTACATAGTCGTCGCTATAAATAGCTAGGTAATATAACTCCTGGGCCGTATATAGTTTTTCTAATGTTTCCGGTTCTGGATAAAAACCGTTTTCTTTATCTACAGCTGTTTCAAATGCCTGCATTTCTTCGTCGCTAAGCAGCGCCATGGCCTTTTCCATAACCTCGGGCTTAAGAATTTCGTCCCGTATTTTTTCCGCCAAATTTTCTTTATTCAGAGTTTTATAATGAAGCAGATCCAGTTCGTCGGCCAAGGCTAATAACGCGTCTTTAGTATCGTGCATGAGAAGAAGCATTACGCTGAGGCCGCTGACTGCCCAGGGTTTTTCATGCCGCTTTCGCAGTATATCGGCAATTTTCTGAGTCATTATCTCTACAGACAGTTCTATACGCTTCTCTCTATCCTTTGGACGCAGGGTACCCCTCAGCCCCTCCTGTCCTTCTTCCTGTTCCGCCCACAACGTGGCAAAAGAACGATAATCAGGCCTTCCATAGGTAACGAAGTAGCGCCGCTCCAGTATCGCGTTTAAAGTATCCTGGCTTACCGGCGCCCCTGTATGAAACTGCCCCTTCTGCTTGATAACGCTGGGAAACGCGGCTCCTTCAGAAAGGCATTGTTCTTTTTCGACCCTGTACGATTCTCCTTGAGGAAGGCGAAAGGTAAACCAATCTTCTTTATCAAGCAAGCCGTCAATAAAGGTATCGGAAGCGCATAAATACGTATACCGGTAGGAGGGAGCCGGGTGTTCCTCTTTCTTCCATTCCCGGATTTGTTTTTTCGCGTGATAAAATTCGTATTCATAGTCGCCAGACAGCGCGGCTTCTGTTATTTCTTCCAAAATGAGCGCCAATTGCGAAAACGTAATGCCGGCCGGAACGAGGCAGCGTTTCCAGGCTATGGGCTTTGTGTTTTTTTGTATGACTTTCATTTGGTATATTTTCATAGGCAGTGATTCTCCTTCTTATTTTCTTAAGGCTTCCAAACGATTCCGTAAATCCGTAAGCCGCTCCCCCTGATAAGTAAACCACAAGGTTTCCTGCACATGATGCGTAAACCCTTTCAGCTTTTGCGCCAAGGCGGAGACAGACGTTGTTTCTCCCTGATACTCAATATGGCGGTCGTCCACAACAGTGGCCTTAACCGCGCTGACGCGTATATACGCCGACTCACCAAAAATTTTAACGGAATTCTTGCTTAAAGTATAGCAAATAAAATAGGGAAGGGCAAGGGGGAGATACTATCGATCTGCCAAATACCCTGTTATCGTTTGACGCAGCCACCAGCTCAGCCGATGCGCGAATGTTTCGCTTTCCTGCAAAAAATCAAAGCTATCTACTGCTTTTTCCAGCGCGCTCAAGCAGCGATACAACAGCTCTAGACTCTGCAGCTCTGGCGATAAACGCTGCAGGTGAGCCGCCACCAAAGGGAAATACCCTTGTATTAGCTTTTTCCTTGCCGCCTCGCTGCCAGCACGCATGCCTAAGGCCAGGGCCTTCTCCTCACTCCGCGCCACGCGCGGCTGGCGCTCGGCCTGCGTATAAAAATCGCTCATACTAACAAATAACATGCCTTTTTCCTTCTTTTCTACCAAACCAAAACCGACTAGATTAACGCACCATTCTTTTGTCTATGTAACAAATGCCTAACCAATTCCCGATCCGCAGGCAGCCAGTCCACGCTTTCCAGCTCTTCCGGAGCTAACCACTTAGCCGCCTCGTGCTCCTTAAGCACCAGCTTACCAGACTCAATCGTACAGAAGTAACACGCCATGGACAAATGAAACTGCGGATAATCATATTCTACCGTTTCAAAAAGATTACCCACCGCAACTTGGGCATCCAGTTCTTCCCGTATTTCACGCGCTAAAGCCTCTTGCGGCGTTTCGCCAGGCTCGATTTTTCCTCCCGGAAACTCCCAGCCGTCTTTCATAGCCCCATAGCCGCGCTGCGTGGCAAAAATACGACCGCCCTGTACAATCAGGGCCGCGACCACACGAATTGTTTTCATAATAATCCTCCATTTCGAAACGCTTTAGCGCGAAGGTTGCGATGCAAACATGAGCGTAGTGCTTAGCCTTTATCTTGAATTACTTGCCGCGCGCGTATATGCGCTAACTCAGCAGGAATTTTAAGTGGATTCTTACTAAAAGTATAGCAAATAAAATGGGGAAGGGCAAGAGGGGAGCTTTATTTATACCTTATAGGGTATAATATTAGCAAAACATCCTTGACTTTATACCCGTTAAGGTGTAATATATATTCGTATAAGGAGGCTTTATATAATGAATAAAATTGCCAAGTTTATCAAAGAAAGCAGAAAAGCCGCCGGACTGACGCAGGAGGAGTTTGCTGCCCGCAGCGGGCTAGGCCTTCGTTTTGTCCGAGAGCTTGAGCAAGGAAAAGAAACGGTTAGAATGGATAAAGTTAATGCTGCGCTTTCCATGTTCGATATGGAAGCGGTGCCCGGCAGAAAGGATAACAAATAATGGACGTATTCCGAACAGGCTATGTTTATATTCGAAACGTTTTTGCCGGAGTGCTTTACGAAACGGACGAAGGGTATTCCTTTTCCTATGACGAGCAGTATGTAAGCCAGGACAATGCCAGCGCTGTATCCCTTACTTTACCGCTGTCCGAAAAAACATATACGTCTAAAACACTGTTTCCGTTCTTTGACGGCTTGATCCCTGAGGGATGGCTGCTCGGCGTTGTCAGCCGGAACTGGAAAATAGACGTTAAAGACAGATTCGGATTGCTGCTGGTGGCCTGTAAGGACGGAATCGGCAATGTCAGTATCAGAAAGGAGCGCATATGAATTGTTTATGCTGTGGAAAATCGCTGCGCAGCGAAAATACACACGCCGGCTGGCACAAAAGCTGTATTAAACGTTTTTTTGGCACAACCGAGCTTCCGGAAATTGCCATAAACGAAGCCGCGTTTGAAGCCCTTGCGGTCGAAAGCACCAACAAAGGGTATACTGTTCCTGGCGTTCAGAAAAAGCTGTCTCTTCACCTGTTTTCCGAGGGAAATACGCCACGGCTCACGCTGGTGAATTATCCTACTGGCTATATCCTGAAGCCACAGGTTCCGGAATTTGAAGCGCTGCCGCAGGCCGAACACCTTGTTATGTGCATGGCAGACGCCGCAGGAATCTTCACCGTACCTCACGCGCTCATTATGGGAAAGGACGGCCCGGCTTATATCACTAAAAGGGTGGACCGCCTATTTATGAAAGACAAAACGCAAATGCTGGCAATGGAGGATTTCTGCCAGCTTGATCTGCGCCTGACGCAGGATAAGTATAAGGGCTCTTATGAGCGCTGCGCCAAGATTATTGAGCGATATTCCTCCCGCAAGGGGCTCGATATGACCGAGCTCTATCTGCGTTTGCTGTTTTCATTCCTTGTTGGCAATTCGGATATGCATCTGAAAAACTTTTCCCTTATTGAAACCGAAGAAGGAAGCGGAAAATATGTGCTGTCTCCCGCCTACGACCTGCTTCCGGTCAATGTTATTATGCCGGAGGACAAAGAGCAGTTAGCCCTTGCCATGAACGGTAAAAAGACGCATATCCGAAGGAAGGATTTTCTGGTGTTTGCAGAGGAATGCGGCATGCCACGAAGCTCTGCTGAAAAAATGATCGCCATGCTGGTGGCGAAAAAAGGGAAGCTTCTTACCCTGTGCCAAAATTCCCTGCTGCCGGAGTACCTGAAAAGGCGGCTGGGGGATCTGATTGAAGAACGGGTGAAGGTGTTGGTGGGGGACATGTAATGTTTGTTAGGAGAATCAGCAATCGCTGTTTGTAGAAAATTAAAAATAGTCAAGTACGATTTGCCGAATCATACTTGACTAATTTTAATTTTATGTTATACTGTATCTAGCAATTGAGGTAATACACGTATGCCATTTAAAAGGAGGGATCTTCGTTATGTTTATTGGCAGAGAACGCGAACTTGCGACGCTGAATCAGTTATACGCATCAGACAAGTTTGAATTTGTAGTCATATATGGCCGTCGTCGTGTGGGCAAAACGGCGCTGATCAGCCGCTTTATTGACGAGAAAAATGCCATTTATTTTATGGGTGTTGAAAGCAACACCAAGCAAAACCTTGAAAATTTTAGTAAGAGCATTTTAAGCCACCGTACTGGCATAAATGTCGAAACTTCTTTCCTGTCTTTTCAAGCAGCTTTGGAGTATGTGTTCAAGCTGTCCGAAAAAGAACGAATGATTCTTGCCATTGACGAATATCCCTATGTCGCCCGCTCTTCGAAAAGCCTCGCGTCAACGATCCAGCTTTTAATTGACCAATATAAAGATACTTCCAAGTTAATGCTGATTCTTTGTGGGTCTTCCATGTCGTATATGGAAGATCACGTTCTCGCCTACAAAGCGCCTCTTTACGGCAGACGGACGGCACAGATGAAAATTCTTCCTTTTGACTTCGAAGAAACCTGCCATTATTTCAAACATTTTACCGCCGAAGAGAAAGCCTATATATATGGAATAGTAGGCGGCACGCCGCAGTATCTACTTCAAATGAATGACACACTCAGCATAGAAGACAATATTAAAAATACTTTCCTGAATCCCTCTTCTGCTCTATTTGAAGAACCAGAAAATCTACTTAAGCAAGAGGTACGGGAACCGGCCCTTTACAACGCGATTATTACAGCCATCGCCACCGGCGCTTCCCGTATGTCGGAGATTTCCGGAAAGGTGGGGGAAAACACAAATATTTGTTCCGCGTACGTAAAAAACCTAATCTCCCTCGGTATTATTGAAAAAGAAACGCCCTACGGCGAAAAAGCCTCCCGGAAATCAATCTATTCCATTGCGGATAATATGTTTCGCTTTTGGTATCGTTTTGTTCCAGAAAACTTTTCGATCATTTCTCGTGGCGCTGCCGACTTAGCCTATAGACGCATTGAGCCGTATCTCTCTGACCATATGGGCAAAGTGTTTGAGGAAATTTGCAAGCAATATCTCTGGAAGCTATTGCTAAACGGAGAATGCCCAGTGGAGTTTTCCTCTCTCGGCCGCTGGTGGGGTAACGATCCCAGAGAAAAGCGTCAGACTGAAATTGACATTCTCGCTGAACAGGATAAAAGCACTGCTCTTTTCGGTGAATGTAAATGGACCAATGAGAAGGTTGATCTAAGTGTTTTAGAAAAGCTTGTAACACGCAGCGAGCTGTTCTCTTATTCCCATATTCAATACTATCTCTTTGCCAAGTCCGGATTTACAAAAGGTTGTGTTGACCGCGCCAAGGAAATGGGGAATGTAAGGTTGGTGGAGTTTGGGGATATTGTGAACAGACTGGCCTAATATAAAAAACACGCCCGCGAAGAAATTTTGTAGAGACGAGAATGCGGACATTTTCTCGGGCTGGTTATGCAACTCTACCAAGGCTCTGTCGGTGCTCCCAAGAACTCATATTTCCAAGTGATGTTTTAATTCGTTTTGCATTATACCATTTTGAAACTCTCTGGAAATACGATTAAACACAAATATATGCTCTGCTCATATAAAGAACGTAATCACCTTGCGTTGCTGACTTAACATATAGTCGCATTGAATTATCCCTTCGGCTGCTTTTTGGAGAGACAATGATTCCAAAGGAAAAAGTTAGCCTACGAAGAAAATTTTGTGAATAAGGTTCTCCTATAATAAGACTGAACGAAATGTTTAAAAATAAGGCAGGATCTTGAATTGCTTATATAATACACAAATAAGATTACTCATTTACTCCACCATTTCTGCCAGTGGACTAGTTACTATTTTGGAATACTCTTCTTTGCTAAACTGTTGCTCCTGTACAACAATACGAATTTCCGTATCTGAAGCAGCCTTAGCCACTAATTCTGCTATTTTGCACTTTTTGCTAACCGCCATGAGCGCAGTTAACGGCATAGTCCGTCTATTATAGAGAAAACCGTTTTTCTTTTTGGGCATAAGTTCTGCCACTCGCTGCAAAACGCTATCAGCTTCCATAGCATGACAGACTTTTGTAAAACTCTCTATTCGCTCTAAAATTGATTCGTGCGAGAGCTCCGTTAATGCTTGTAGGTCCAGCTCCTCTTCAGCAAACATATACGCGTCAGAGTTGTAAAACCGTTCTCCCATTTCCGTTTCTACTCGCGCAATTACTTCTTCCTTAGAAAGAATGTGGTGAACTGCCTGTTCCGCAGCATAACTGTATTCACCAAGTAAAAGTTCCTTCTCGTTTCGGTATAAGGCCTGCAACTTAGCACGCGCCTGATAAATAACGGTAAATGACTTCCCGTTTACTACAGCTTCATATGTTTTATTTTTTGCTGCCATAATCTATTCCTCCTTCTGTCAACGGGTAGTGTCAAATACTACCTTTTTTTTGTTCCAAAATATACTAAAAACCTTGATTTTTAGGGAAGTCTGAAATCGATCTCCCTTTTCTGGTATAATATCAATCAGCAAACCAACATCCTAGAAAGGAGCCAATGCTCATGGACATTATACTATATTTACTTTCTGTTATTCAATACCTTTACCAACAAAATTGTTGGTTAATCAGCTTTATCTGCAGATATATCCCTCTCAAACAGTGGGCCCATGACGATTCCCACTCCCCAAAGTATCAGAAGTTTTAGATTGACAAGTCTGTGGACAAACCTTCTCTTCCGCTGATCTCGCTACAACCCCCGTTCGTTTGTTATGCCCCCATTGTGGAAAGGCTCTGGCGCCTAAGAAGAAACACAAATATTTCATTCTCCACAAATGTGTCAACCCACAGTGCCCTTACTATCTACACAACCTGAAGAACGTGGACAAGGCTGATTTAAAAGTAGATTACGGCAAAAATAAATATAAACTCCACTATATCTACCGTCAATTCACGATAGATTTTTTTGGCATGGAGTTAAACTCCCTGCCAAAAAATGCTTCTTCTCTCAAGTTCAGCAAGCATATCGCCCACGTCATGTCTTTATGCCTGACCCTGCATATCAACCTTGGCCTTTCGCTGCACAAAACCAGTCAGGCCCTCCAAGATCTTTATAACATCCACATCTCCCATCAGCAGATCGCCAACTACTGCAAAACTGCCTCTGTCTGCGTCAAGCCTTTTGTGGATCACTACCCCTATCGCAAAGGCGACGCCTTTGTGGCTGATGAAACCTATATCAAAATCCGCGGTATCAAAACCTACGTCTGGCTGATCATGAACGCTGCCTGCCGCTCCATTATTGGTTACCAGGTATCCGATAACCGCGGAGTCGGCCCTTGTATCCTTGCTATGCGTATGGCCTTCCATAGCCTTAAGAAGCTTCCTGAAAACTTCAAGTTCATCGCTGACGGCTACAGTGCCTATCCCCTTGCCACCATGGAATTCGCGAAAAAGTTTGGCAAAGACTTTACCTTCCGTATCACCCAGGTTCTTGGACTTACCAACGACGATG
>CALWPV010000053.1 GCA_944383515.1 uncultured Clostridia bacterium | reverse complement strand
AAACCGGGCAGTGTATCAACTTGATAAAGTAAAATCATAGAATCTCCATTTCTGATCAATAGCAAAGAGCAGGCTCCGCTCAGCGGCAGCCTGCTCCTTGGCGCGGATTATTCTTCTACTTCGAATTGGTCTTTGCCAACACCGCACAGGGGACAAACGAAATCTTCCGGAACATCCTCCCATTTGGTTCCAGCTTCAATGCCGCTATCCGGCTCGCCGGCAGCCTCGTCATAGATATAGCCACAAACAGTGCATACATACTTCATTGTTTTGTTCCTCCTTGTTGATAACAGTTTTTGCCAGGCGGTAAGCCTGTCTAGCAACTAGCATAGCATAAAATGGCCCGAATGGCAATTGCTTTTAAATTTTTTATTCGCAATTTAAAGCACTGCGATTTTCTATTGACTTTTATTCTCTGACATTAGAGGTAGCGTTCCGCTACAGGGGTAATTTACCCCTGCCAAAGGGCGATTTTGGCGAAGATAGATATACAAAAAATACCTGCGCGGCAGTCTTTGGCTATATAGAGGGATAATAATTTTCTAGCTATATGCTAAAAAGGATAAAAAAGGAAATTATTGCACCCTTTTTGCTGTGTAAGAGAAAGAAAAAGGGATATCGTGTATCTCTATCTTTCTATATTTAGCAGGGCCGCAGGGGAGAATTATATCTATTACTAAGAGAATGGGAGCACGGTAGGGGAGAAATGCCCTGGGCCAAGCCACAACCATTGAACCTATACCCGTCATATGGTATAATGACAATCCAGAACGACCGCAAGAATTTCGAAGAAATTCTTGCTAAGTTGGCGCGTATGCGCCAACTTATGGTATAATACCCACACAGGACGATAAGTTGGCGTGTAACGCCAAACTTATAAATAGGGAAAAACGGAGGAGAAGGCCCATGGGCAAAAAAAAGCATGCAGTTAAGGAGTTTTTAAGGCGAAAAGATATTATTTTTTCGGCTAGGCGGTATGGCATTGACGCTATGGGAGCCATGGCGCAGGGGCTGTTTGCCTCGCTGCTGATTGGAACTATTTTAAGCACATTAGGGCAGCAACTAGGCGTACCGGTTTTAGAGCAAATCGGTTCGTTTGCGTCGGCGGTAAAAGGGCCTGCCATGGCCATTTCCATTGGCTTCGCGCTGCACTGTCCGCCGCTGGTATTATTTTCGCTGGCCGCGGTAGGGTACGCGGCCGATACACTGGGCGGCGCCGGTGGGCCGCTGGCCGTATTAGTCATGGCGATTGTGGCGGCTGAGCTTGGAAAAGCGGTGAGTAAAGAGACAAAGGTAGATATCTTGGTTACCCCCATTGTCACTATTGTTTCGGGTTCTCTTTTATCTATTTATTTAGCGCCGCCCATAGGCAGCGCCGCCAGCGCGGTGGGTGAAGCCATTATCTGGGCTACGGAGCTGCAGCCTTTCTTTATGGGTATTTTGGTTTCGGTCATTGTAGGCATTGCGCTTACGCTGCCGATTAGCAGCGCGGCTATTTGCGCGGCGCTGAACCTAACAGGACTCGCGGGTGGCGCGGCGGTTGCCGGGTGCTGTGCGCAAATGATTGGGTTTGCGGTTATGAGCTTTCGCGAGAATCGCTGGGGCGGCTTGGTTGCTCAGGGGCTGGGAACCAGCATGCTGCAAATGGGCAATATTGTCAAGAATCCTCGCATCTGGCTGCCGCCTACGATTGCGTCGGCCATTACCGGACCGCTGGCCACGTGCCTTTTTAAACTAGAAATGAATGGTGCGGCGGTGTCTTCGGGAATGGGTACCTGCGGGTTGGTGGGTCAGATTGGAGTTTATACCGGTTGGATCAATGAAGGGATCCGCATCGGCTGGATGGACTGGACGGGCCTCATTCTTATTTCATTCATTTTGCCGGCAGTGCTGACCTGTCTCATTGCGGCGCCCATGCGCAAAGCCGGCTGGATTAAAGAGAACGATTTAAAGCTGGATTTATAATAGGCAGTTAATAGAGAATGATAAAAGAGGCTCCCCTCTGCGATTTCATATCATGGAGGGGAGCCTCTTTGGTTATAGTAAAATTTTCTCTGATTTATTGTCCGCCCGTGTTTTCAGCATTAGGCGAACTTTCAGCAGCGGGTGGTGCCGAAGATTCTGTAGGGGGCTGTGATTCAGCCGGCGAGCCGGAACTGCTTCCGGCCGTACTGGAATTGGAACTGCTGCTGTTATTGCTGTTATTGGTGACGGAGCTTTCCTGCGGCTTGGTATGAATATCACACCGGTCAGACATGGAAGTTCCATAATTCGCATAGGGATAATCCTGAATTTTGCCCAGATTTTCAGCGCCAATCTCAGCAATTTCTTCTTCCGTACGAGTGATAAATACCGAGGTTTTGGTAGACGGGCAGAACTCGGTGGCCAGTTTTCCACTTTCGCTGCAGACAGTAACTTGTACGTGGCGGTCGCAAACCTCAGTGGGCTCATTGCCTACTTCACACCAGTCGTAGGTGACCCTGTTGCCGCGAGCGTCGTTTGCGCAGTACGGTCCAGGAGCCTTGCCGCTGTCGATACAAATGGAAGTCATGGTTAAGCCTTCAGGCTGTTCAAAAAACGTGTCACTGGAAGGCAGGGACTGGTGAATGCCGGCCATTACGGTGCTCCACAAGGTTTTGTGCGCCCCGTCTTCCAAAAAGCTGGCGCCACCGTTGGCATCGGTACCTGCCGGATCTAAACTGTAGCTGCCCAGGCTCTGGTAGTAAACCTCGGGATAGCTGACATAATCAAAGCCGGCCATAACCGTGCAAGTATAATATGGGGTAAACCCAACAAAGGAATAGTCGTTGTAGTTAGAGGTGGTTCCTGTTTTACCGGCAATGGCCATGGAAGAGTCGAAATTGCAGGCTGTTCCGGTACCGGAGGTTACTACGTCGCGCATCATGTCACATAACATATAGGCTGTTGTCGGTTTAATCACCTGTCTGGTCTCTGGCGTGTTGTCTATAAACGTATTGCCATTGCGGTCGGTAATATGCGTATACAGACGGGGTTCAATATATTGTCCGGCGTTAGCAATAGTAGCGTAGGCCGCGCAGAGCTCGAGGTTTGTAACACTGCCGGACCCTAGACAGAGAGAACCAACCATGTCGGTTTCTCCGGAGCTGTCAGGCTCGCGGCGCAAGGTGGAAATACCAAAATTCTCCACATAGTCGAAGTTAGTTTCGATTCCTACTTCGCGCATAAACCGAGCGGTGACAATGTTAAGTGAATCGCGAATACCTTCGCGCATGGTACAAAAGCCGCGATAATAGCTGCTGCCCCACCAGTTTTGCGGCGACCAGTCGCCCCAATTCATGGGAGCGTCGTCCATAGAGCTGCCGGGGCTGAATCCGCCGGTATCGAGCGCGGCCGCATAACTGGCTAAAATTTTAAACGTAGATCCAGGCTGACGCGGCGCGTCGATGGCGCGGTTGATGCCCATGTTAGTCTTTTTCTCACCACGGCCGCCCGCTAGGGCTACTACATAACCAGTGTGTTGATCAATAACGGTCATAGAATACTGTGGTTCTTCCGTAATGGTAGTAGATTCTACATAATCGGTGCCCTCCTGCATATCGCTGGTGACATACTGAGATTTAAATTCGTCCGCGGCCATTTGGGCTTGCTCCGGCGAATAGAAAAGACCTACCGTAGAAAAGTTATCGGTAATGGTGGGATCTTTTTCGTCATACACGGTTAACCGATAGTCAAGCTCGTAGTACGTGTAGTACTGGAAGTTAGAAGTGTCAGCAAATGCTGCGTCTACAATGGCCTGAATATTAGAGTCTTGTGTGATATGAATGGTATAACCGCCATAAAATAGAGTATTATAAGCCTCTTGCTCAGAACAACCGAGCTGTTCCTGAATATCAGCCTGAGCCTGGGTAATGACACTGTCGACAAAATAAGAATAGAGCACATCTTCTTCGGTACTCTCGTACTGCTCGTTCCAAGCGGTAACGCGGGAAAAAACATCGTCCGCTACAGCGGCATCGTATTCTTCTTGGGTAATATATTCCTGCTCCAGCATGGCGTCCAGTACCTGAAGCTGACGTTCGCGCGAAATGTTATTGGTATTGGAAATCGGGTCATAGGCGCTGGGAGCGTTAAAAATACCCGCGATCAGCGCGCATTCCGCTAAATTCATTTTGCTGGCCGACTTGCCAAAATACCGCTGCGCCGCGGCCTCTACGCCGTAGCAGTTATTCCCTAAAAAGTTATAATTGAGATAAGACTCCAGAATGAGTTCTTTGGTACGTTCTTTACCGTATTCCTGCCCCATTTTGTATTCCAGCTGCAAAGCCAGATACCATTCCTGGATTTTTCGCTTCCAGGTTTGATCATCGGTAAGTACCATTTGTTTGATCATTTGCTGCGTTAACGTACTACCGCCTTCTGAAGTACCGCCGGAACGCAGATTAGTGATACCGGCGCGCAAAATACCTTCTAGATCAATACCATTATGTTGAAAGAACCGCGAATCTTCAATCGCGACAATGGCGTGAATCAGGTCTTCTGGCATTTCTTCATAAGGAATAGCAGTGCGCTGCTCGGCCGTTTTGAGTTCGGTAACTAGCGTACCGTTCTGGTCCACTACGGTGGTGGTTTGCTGATCGATGGCTAAAGAATTAAGTGAAACTTCAGGAACGCCGTCCAGCATACCCAAAAAAGTACCGAGTCCAATGCCGGCTACGGCAAACGTGGCCAGCAAAATTGCTACGCAAAGGATACGCAAAACATACAGCCATAAACGGGAATACAGCTTTTCATTGTAATTACCCTTTGTAAGCTGTTTGTTCTGATTTTTTTGTTTGCTAAAGTCCATCGCTACCTCCTTTTAATAAGGACATATTAACGCATAAAGGATGTAAAAGTCAAGTGAAAAAGAACCAAAAACGCCGCTTCTTAGCGCCTATTATTGTACTTTTTGTTATTTTATGTGCTTTGCTTATTATTGCTGCGAGACGTCTGCGGCCCGTGCTTGCCGCTATGGCAAAAATGCAAGCTGAAGCGCTGGCCACCGATATTCTTGCCGATACCATGAGAAACGTTTTGCAGGAAAGCGGAGTGCAAAGCGAAGATTTAGTTACATATTATTATAACCCTTCGGGCGAAGTTTTTGCATATTCCGTTGATACCGTGACAATTGAAAACCTGGCGGCGCAGGCTAACACTGAAATGGGGGAGTATCTGGCCGAGCATGAAGAATTTGTGCTGGAGATTCCTATGGGGCAAATCACACATAACCCATTGCTCGCCGCGCTGGGGCCCGACATTCCCGTGCATGTGCGTGTAGTGGGCAATCCTGGCGTTGACTACGGCCGCAGCTTTGAAGACGCTGGCATTAACGAAATTAATCACCGCATCTGGATTCAAATGGAGCTTGTCATTCAGGTTACTACACCACTTCTCACCGATGTACTCACTTCAACTATGCAATTTACCCTTGTCGACCAAACCATGTCCGGTAAAGTTCCCGCCACCTATTTAGGGCTTGATCGTACTTCCTAAACCACGTATAATACAAGTATACTCATGACAAAGGGAGGTTAGTGTGAAAAATCAGCTTGAATAGCTGATTTTTCACACGGCTATTTGTGGCACTTCGGAAGGGAGGTTCCTATGCACTATACTACGGTTTGGCAGCACGGCGTTGACGAACATGTTGAAAAAAAATCTCGTTTCATTGGGCAGGCCTGGCCCATAACCAGTGAAGAACAGGCCCGCGCTATTATCGAGCAAACGCGCAAAGAATACTGGAATGCCAGCCACAATGTTTTCACCTATCGGGTAGGCGACGTGCAGCGTTTTACTGACGACGGCGAGCCGTCCGGCACAGCCGGAAAACCGATGCTGGACGTGCTTTTGGGGCGCGATCTGCAAAACGTTTTAGTCATTGTAACACGGTATTTTGGCGGAACGCTGCTGGGTACCGGCGGACTGGTGCGCGCGTATACCAAGGGCGCTCAAATTGCCATTGAGGCCGCCGGCGTCATTGAAAAAGCCGTATATTATCGGTATGATCTTCCTATGGAGTATACCCGTCTGGGGAAAATGCAATACGCCATGGGGCAGGCCGGCTATGTGACGGAAGATATACTATACGCCGATAACGCTACTATGAAAATGTTAATTCGATATGATCAAGATGAAAAATTTTTGAAAACGGTTATGGAAGCCAGCGACGGTCGTATTGTGCCTCAGCGCCGCCAGACCATCTGGGCCGCGCCACTCCAGGGGCATTATGAATTTTTTGAAGAAGCGACGGTTTGAACGTCGGGAGCGTTTAGAATTTCTTTCAGCTGCAGTACAAATTTTTCGGCCGGTTTACTCAGCAGTTGGTATTTTTTCCAGATGATATGAATGGGCGTTTGAAGCGTGGGCTGAATGGGGCGAAAGCAAAGGGCTGAGTTTCCGGTTGTATTGATTAGATGTTCAATGCACAGCGCATAGCCGACGCCTTCTTCTACCATAATAGACGCATTAAGTAGAAGATTATAGGTGGAAACAATATGAATTTCGCCGTTTTCCAGCGGCATTGTGCGCTGAAAGGTTTCTGCGCAAAATTCTTGCCGTGAGACAATGAGAGGCAGGTTTTTTAAATCGGCCGGCGAAAGCACTTCTTTAGCGGCCAGAGGATCGCTGCGGCGCATGAGCACGCCCCAACGGTCGTAATGAAAGGTTTGAAGCACTTCATACTTGGTGCGGTCGGGATTACCAAATACCAGCCCAAAATCGATCAGGCCGTTATCTAGCTGATCGGCAACGGTGCACTGATCGCCGCTAATAATATGAAAACGAATTAAGGGAAAATCTTGGTGGAGCCGGTACATAGCACGGCTCAAAATCCGGAAGGCGTCCGTTTCACCGGCGCCAATGTAAATATCTCCCGGAAGATCGGTATCGTCTAAAGTGATTTCATTTTCGGCCTTTTTGACCAGTTCTAGAATTTCTTCCGCTCGTTTTTTTAAAATCATGCCCTCCTCCGTGAGGGTAATTTTGCGGCTGCCCCGTTCAAAAAGAGGCTTGCCCAGCTCTTCTTCTAAATCGTGCAGCTGACGTGATAGGGTAGGCTGAGACAGATGCAGAGAATGAGCCGCAGCCGTAATGCTCTGTTCGCGAGCAACGGCTAAAAAATATTGTAATACGCGAATTTCCACAGTATTTCCTTTCCTATTGATAGGGGTTAAGGAAAGTATATCATGTCTAGCAATGCTTGTAAAGCATATGGGGGCATGCATTATAAGTATTTGCTATTTACTTTTGCGTCTGCTATACTTATACTGATTTATTTTGGGAACGGAAAAGTCCCATAGTAAACTTAATAGAAAGGGAAGAGACTATGTACGGATGTTGTTCAGAAGAAGCAATCATTCAAAATTTAAAGGACGCCGGCTGTAGCCAAGCGATGATTGAGCGTTTTATGGCCAATCTGGATGAGGAGCATAAGAGCGAGAACCTAAAGATTCTTGCGGCGCACCGCCGCGAGCTGTTAGAGCTGCTCCATAAAGATCAGAAGTGCATTGACTGCCTGGACTATTTAGTGCATCAACTGAAAAAAATGGATATAGAAAAGGAGCTTAAATCATGAAAGAAATTAAGCAAGGTTTTTATGAGGGAGAGCGTTCTTTGTTCCAGGGCAAAGATTTGCGTATTGTCGATACCATTTTTGGCGAAGGGGAGTCGCCGCTGAAGGAGAGCCGGAATATTGAGCTGCTGGGCAGTATGTTCCGCTGGAAATACCCGCTGTGGTACGCAAAGGATATTACGGCCAAAGACTGTACCTGGTTTGAAATGGCCCGGGCGGGCGTGTGGTACAGCGATCGTGTGCTCATTGAAGATACGCTCATTGAGGCGCCCAAGAATTTTCGGCGCTGCCAGGACTTGACGCTGCGGAGAGTCAGCATTCCTAACGCGGCGGAAACGCTGTGGCACTGCCAAGACGTGCAGCTAGACCAGGTGGTTGCTAAGGGCGACTATTTTGCCATGAACTGTGAAAACATGAAGATTGACGGACTTACGCTATATGGCAACTATTCGTTTGACGGCGTTAAAAATGTAGAGGTTAGAAATTCTAAGCTGCTTTCAAAAGACGCGTTTTGGAATAGCGACCATGTGACGGTTTACGACTCTTTTATTTCTGGCGAGTATCTGGGCTGGAACGCAAAAAATTTAACCCTGATTAACTGCACGGTAGAGAGCTTGCAGGGCATGTGCTATATTGATAATCTGGTTATGAAAAACTGTAAGCTGCTCAATACAACGCTGGCCTTTGAGTATTCTACGGTGGAAGCCGACATTAGCAGCAAGATCGACAGCGTGCTCAATCCCAGCGGCGGCACCATTTATGCCGATTATATTGACGAGCTTATTCTGGAAAAAGACAAGATTGATCCTTCTAAAACTAAAATTGTACTTCGTCAGAAAGGAGAAGAGTAATGGCCTACGATTTTGACCAGATTGTTGACAGACGAGGAACCGGCTCTCTCAAATGGGACGTAGCCGAGGGTGAGCTGCCCATGTGGGTAGCCGACATGGATTTTCAAACGGCGCCGGAAATTCGGCAGGCGCTGGCGGAGCGCTTGCAGCATGGTGTGTTTGGCTACGGCATTATTCCTGACGAATGGTACGAAGCGTATATTGGCTGGTGGAAGGAGCGCCATGGCTTTACCATGGAAAAAGACTGGCTGATCTTCTGCACCGGCGTGGTGCCGGCCATTTCCAGCATGGTGCGTAAGCTCACGACCCCGGCGGAAAAGGTGCTGATTCAAACGCCGGTATACAACATTTTCTTTAACTCTATTTATAATAATGGCTGTAACGTGCTGCAGAGCCCGCTCGCCTATAACGGCAAAGAGTATGCCATTGACTTTGAGGACTTGGAAGCTAAGCTCGCGGATCCGCAGACAACGCTCATGATCCTCTGCAATCCGCATAACCCGGTGGGGAAAATTTGGGACAGAGAGACGCTGGCGCGGATTGGCACGCTGTGCCAAAAACATCACGTGATTGTGATTTCCGACGAAATTCATTGTGATCTGACGGAGCCTGGCAAGAGCTATATTCCATTCGCCTCCGTATCGGAAGCGTGCCGTAACAATAGCATTACCTGTATAGCGCCTACCAAAGCCTTTAATATGGCGGGTATGCAGACGGCGGCGGTGTCGGTTCCGAATCCGGTGCTGCGCCACAAAGTTTGGCGCGGTCTGAACACCGATGAAATTGCCGAGCCGAATGCCTTTGCTGTGCCCGCGGCGGTGGCGGCCTTTACGAAAGGCGGCGCCTGGCTTGACGCGCTGCGCGCGTATGTGCAGCAGAGCAAAGAGCGCGTGGTGCAGTTTGTGGCGCAGGAGCTGCCTCAGCTGTCGGTGGTGCCTTCGGAGGCCACGTATTTGCTGTGGCTGGACTGCGGTAAGCTGGGCGGTGACGGAGCCGAGATCGCGCAGGTGATTCGCCGCGAAACGGGGCTGTATTTGTCGGACGGCGATCAGTACGGCGGTAACGGCAATCAGTTTTTGCGCATGAATCTGGCGTGTCCGCATAGCGTGGTGGAAGACGGCCTGCGGCGTTTGAAAGCCGGAATTTTAGCGTATCAGGCGCAAAAAAATGTCTAAACCCGTTGCAAGACGGGGCATTTAGTGGTAGAATAGCTTCGTTTGAAATCTGTTGAAAAAAGGGGTTTAAGTATGTCCGGACATTCAAAATTTGCGAATATCAAGCATAAAAAGGAAAAGAGCGATGCGAAGCGCGGTAAGATTTTTACCAAGCTGGGGCGTGAGCTTATGGTGGCGATTAAAGAGGGCGGCCCGGATCCGACCAGCAATAGTAAGCTACGCGATGTGATTGCGAAGTGTAAAAGCAATAATATGCCGAATGAAACGATTCAGCGCAGCATTAAAAAGGCTTCCGGCGAGGATAGCAATGTGGTGTATGAGCCTATTACGTACGAGGGCTATGGTCCCGGCGGCATTGCGGTGATTGTGGAGTGCCTTACGGAAAATAAGAACCGCACGGCGGCGAACGTGCGCCACGCGTTTTCTAAAAACGGCGGTAACATGGGCACCAGCGGCTGCGTTTCGTTTATGTTCGACAAAAAAGGGCAGATTATTGTAGAGCTGCCGGAGGGCATGAGCGAGGACGACCTGATGATGACGGCGCTGGACGCGGGGGCTGAGGACTTTGAAGCGGAAAACGGCACCTGTGAGATTATTACGGATCCCGATCAGTTTGCGGCGGTGTATGAAGCGCTGGAAGCGGCGGGTCTGGAAATTGTGAGCGGAGAAGTGACCATGATTCCGCAGACCATGGCCGAGAGCGACGATCCGGCGGTGGCCTCCAGCATGGAGAAACTGATTGATATGCTGGAAGACGACGACGACGTGCAAAACGTATACCATAACTGGGACGAATAAAGAAAAAGCCCTTGGCCTTACTCTTTTTTATAAGGGGAAGCCAAGGGCTTTTTTGAGTTTGGCGGGGGCTGGTAGGTGGTATGTATCTCTATCTGGCGGCTGGTGCGGGCTGGTAGGTGGGATATCTCCCTTGTCATGCGCGGTTTCGGCGCGGGCAGGGGTAAGTTACCCCTGCGGAAAGCGCAAACAGGCCTGCGCAGGGGTGGATTTTGGCCGCTGCAGAGCTGTTGCGGCGCCGAATTCTTCCTTTCATTGCCATATTAGCCTGTATATGGAAAAAATTACCCTTCTTTTTTGTTGCTGGCTGGTTATACAGAGATAAATCGTATCTCTAAAATCGCCAAAACTGTAGCTTGCGGGGTAGAAGTGTACCCTATTCTTGCCGGAAACGGCGGGTCATAGAGGTAGGACCGGGCAATGCTAAGCAGCCGGCCGTGATCGCCAGAATATCTATTACGGTACGAAGTATCAGGTCAAAGATATCGGCGGCAAACACTAAGGGCATGAAGAAATTAAAAAAAATTAAATCGACACCGAATAAAAGAAGGCCTAGAGTTAAGGCACGTTGTACCCGGTTTTTTGGCTGTATATAACAGCGAAGCCATGCCATAACGCAGGCGATGGCAAACCCTGTTAGAAGACACCGGCTCAAAGTTTCCCATGGCTTTTTGTAAAAAGAAGAATATAAAAAATGAGAGAGAACTATAAAGAAAGAACGCAGTGGCCAAGATCTTCTTTTTATCATACAGTACAGTGAGTACCTGAATGAAAGGAAGGGATGAGTTAAAATGGGTATTTCTTCTTCAGACAAGGAGCTGAGCACCAGCAGCATTGCCTGTGGTGGTTCCTTTAAAATTAAACTCACACTCACGGCAGAACCGGATATTGTGAATAACCCCACGGATATCGTGCTGATTTTGGACCGCTCCGGGAGCATGTCTGGCAGCCCGCTCGCCAATTTAAAAAACGGCGCCAAAAAATTTATTGACATTATCGACGAGGCAACCGATGGCTATCAGGATGGTCATATAGGGAATGGAAGCCGAATTGGCATTGTTAGTTTTGCAGAAACCGCTACGCAGGACACGCAGCTAATCACCTCGGTGGCCGATCTGAAGGCGGCGGTGGATGCGCTGTCAGCCGGCGGCACTACCAATCATAAAGACGCCTTTGAAAAAGCGCTGCAGTTATTTGACCCCTTGTCAAGTCATGCCAAAGTTATGGTTATGTTTACCGACGGCGTGACAACGGCCGGCGGAGATGCTACGCCGGTCGCGACCCAGGCTAAGGCCGAAGGGGTAACCATTTATTGCATTGGTTTGTCCGGCAATGGGGGCATCGATGAGCAGGCGCTTAATGACTGGGCTTCGGATCCGGATTCGGCGTATGTGGCCATTACGCCCGACGATACGGAGCTTGAAAATTTATTTGAAGATTTGGCTAAGAATATTTCTAAACCAGGGGCCACCGATATTGTCATACAAGATACGGTATCTTCGTGCTTTAAAATTACAGCCGTTTCTTCACCCACGAAGGGGGTGGCTACGCTGCTAAACCCGACAACCGTGGAGTGGAAAATCGACGAGCTGGGGGTGAGCAGCAGCGAAGGGGCCGTGCTGGAATTCGACGTACAGCATATCGGTCCGTGTTCCGGCACGCTGGAAGTGAATGAAAGCATTTTGTATCAAGATACAGAAGGAAATAGCGTCACGTTTCCTTCGCCCGAAATCACGGTGGACTGCGGCATTGTCGTAATTCCAGAGGAATGCCCCACGCCGATAGATATTACGATTGGCGGGTGCGAAGACACCGTTGTATTTGACGCCGGCGCACTGGCCATGCAGTCGCAGGGGCGCATTTTGCAGCTCGATGTTACGCTAAAAAGCGTTTGCCCCGGTAAACGGGTGGCGCTGGCCGTGATTATGAATGAAGTGGATGCCAGTGGCAATGAATATAAGCGTGGTCTGAAAACCATGACCATTCCTGCGCATACGGCTGCCACATGTCAAGATGTCGAAGTACGCTGCATTACGTTTGTTTTTCCGGAAGATCTGGATGTATCGGCAGCGGGCAGCGGCATTTGCGGCAGTCGCAGTTTTAAAGCCCGGCTCATTGCGCATTATATTGATCATGATTACGCCTGCTGTAACACAGGGGGCGCGGTTTCGTAATAAACGGCCTTAGGTAACTGGCTTCGTCAGCTAGCTAAAGCAAGCATAAAAAAATAGGTGTAGAATCACGCCGGCGCATGTCTGAGTAGACGTGCGCCGGTTTTGTTCTACACCCTTTTTGCTTTACAGCACCTGATTGATACTCTCTTCCTGGAACTGACGCGTATACAGATTGTAATAGTACCCTTTGGCTGCCATGAGCTCTTCGTGGCGGCCGGATTCTACAATTTTACCGTCTTTGACGACCAAAATGACATCCGCCTGGCGGATAGTAGAAAGACGGTGGGCAATCACAAAGGACGTGCGTCCCTTCATTAAGCTCTCAATCGCGTTTTGAATGAGACGTTCTGTTACGGTGTCAATGGACGAAGTGGCCTCGTCGAGCACGAAGATACGCGGATTGGCTAAAATGGCCCGCGCAAAGGAAAGCAGCTGCTTTTCACCGGTCGAGAGCAAATCGCCGCCTTCTCCTACGTTGCTGTCGTAGCCATGCTCCATGCGGGCAATCACGCCCTCGGCCGATACGCTTTTCACCGCCGCTTCAATCTCTTCCATAGTGGCGTCGGGGCGACCATAGAGCAGGTTTTCCTTAACGGTGCCCGAAAACAGGTGCGGACTTTGCAGCACGTAGCCAATATTACTATGCAGCCACAGCTGCGAACGCTCTCGCGCGTCGCGCCCGTCAATGAGAATTTGCCCGCTGGTCGGCTCGAAAAAGCGGCACACCAGGTTAACCAGTGTCGATTTGCCGGCGCCCGTTTCTCCCACAATGGCCACATTCGTTCCCTGCGGTACCTTTAAATTGAAATGCTCCAGTACATATTCGTCGCCATCCGGATATTTAAACGAAACATCGCGAAATTCAATGTCGCCGTGCAGCGGCTCCCAGTTTTCACGGTGGGGTTCAAACGCGTCGCCATATTTGGCAATAACCTCGGGGGTATCGCGCACATCGGACTCGGTCTCCATTAAACGGGTAAAGCGTTCTACGTTAACCTGTACGGTAATTAAGTCGGAAATGGCGCGCACAATCCACTGAATGGGCTCCATTAAATTCAGCGCATACGACATAAAGACCGACAGCGTTCCCAGTGCCATAACGCCTTCCATGGTAATCAGTCCACCGCGCCAAAGCACCAATGAAAGCGCCAAAAAAGACGAAAAAGAAATGACCGAAATAAAGAGCGAGCGAAAATGTGAAGCCCGCACCGAGGTGCGAAACATGTCGCTGCTGATCGCATTGAAATCGTCTTCCATTTTCTTTTCCACTACCAGCGTTTTTGTGGTTTTCGCTCCGGTGATACCTTCGTTAAACCCACCGGTTAGCCGCGAATTGATTTCACGAATTTTGCGGTTAAGCGCCACCAAATGTTTCTGGAAATAAGCCGCTGCCAAGGCAGTGAGCGGTACAATGACCAGCACCATAAGCGCGAGCGGCGCATTAATGGAAAGCATCACCACAATGGCGCCAATAATATAGGAAAGGTTCCATACGCCGTCCATAAGACTCCACGAAACCAGACCGCCAATGCGGGCCGTATCACTCATGACGCGGGCATGAATATAACCTACGCTGTTCTGATTGTAATACGAGAACGAAAGCGTTTGCAAATGATTAAAACTGGCACGGCGCATGTCGCGTGATACGTACATTTCAATTTCGCCGGCCTGATAGCAGGAAATAATATTGCTAATGACCTGCACCAGCAGTACCAGGACGTAGGAGCCAATAAAAAGCGGCAGACCGTCCATAGAACCGAGCGCGACAAAATGATCCAGCGCGTAACGCTGAAACAAGGGAATAATAATATCGATCACGCCGGCAAGCAAACATAGAATGACCATACCGAGAATGGTACCCCGATAGGGTTTTAGGTATGGAAGCAGTTTATTGAGTCCAAAATAAGGCAGCGATACATACTCTTTTTTCTCAGTTTCTTTCTGCATCTTCTCCCTCCTTTCCAGCATCCATTTGTAAATCGTAAATACGGCGGTAAATGCCGCCTTTTTTCATGAGCTGATCATGCGTGCCCATTTCCGCGATGCGGCCCTGATCCAGAATCATAATGCAGTCGGCCTGCATGAGCGTGGTCACCCGGTGCGAAATTAAAATTACCGTAGAGTCTCCCAGATTTTGGTGCAAAGCCTGACGGATCTTGGCGTCGGTCTCGGAGTCCACCGCTGAAAGCGAGTCGTCAAACACCATAATCGGCGCCTGCTGCGTAAGCATGCGGGCAATGGCGGTACGCTGTTTCTGACCGCCCGAAAGCGTTACGCCCCGTTCGCCTACCACGGTGTCATACCCGTTGGCAAATTCAGAAATGGCGTCGTCTACGCAGGCAATCTGCGCGGCGCGGCGAATTTCTTCCATAGACATATCGCGGTGGGTAATGCCAATGTTTTCCGCAATGGTGCGTGAGAATAAAAACGGCTCTTGCAGCACCATACCAATGTGTTTCCGTACCCACGAGGCCTTCATGTCGGCAATATCCACGCCGCCAATGGTAATTTTTCCGTTTTCCGGCGGCAGTTCATACAGGCGGTTAAGCAAATGCATAAGCGTAGATTTACCGGAGCCCGTAGCGCCTAAAATACCAAATGTGCTGCCATGGGGAATGCGGAAGCTTACGTCATGGACAATGGCGACGCTTCCTTCATACCCAAACGAAACATGGTCAAATACAATGTCGCCATGCATATCCGGCGTGAGTGCGTTCGGTTTATCCTGCTCAGCCGGCGCATTCATAATGTACATAATACGATCCACCGAAACGCCGGCTTTGCTCATTTCGGAAATCACGCGGCCCAGCTGGCGCACCGGCCAGATCAGCATAGAGTTATACGATAAAAAGGCGATAAACTGTCCCACGCTCAGCGTGCCCTGCACGCAAAAGACGCTGCCCAGCACCAGAATTAACATAACCTGGAGGCCGGAAATTAAATCGCCTGCGCCCCAGAAAGCGGACATGAGCGTCATGAGCCGCACCCAGAGGCCGGTATAATGCTGATTCTGTTTTTCAAAGCGATCGCGCTCAAATTTCTCACGGCCGAAGGCACGTACCACGCGTACGCCTGTGAGGTTTTCTTGGGCAATGGTCGATAGAATGCCTTCGTTTTCGTCACATTCCTGAAAACGCGCGCCAATACGGCTGTGGAAAAAGGCGGAATAGCCGATAATAATGGGGACGCTGCAGAGCGCGATGAGCGAGAGGCGCACGTTCATAGAAAACATGAACAGCAGCGACAGGATCATGAGAATGACAATGCGAATGATCGAGGTGAGCTGTTCGGCTACAAAGATTTTGACACGCTCGACGTCGGACGTGCAGCGCTGAATAATATCTCCGGTCTGGTTGCGCATATGCCATGCGAAAGGCAGATGCTGAATATGCGCAAACAGTTCATTCCGCATGGTGCGCATGAGCGCTTCCGAGCCTTTGCCATTATAAAAGTTGGTGGCATAGCGGCAGAGCACGGCTAATACGGAAAGAAAGATAATGACCAGAGCAATCAGCCCCAGATGCTCCCGAAAGTAAGCGCCGCCGCCCATGGCGTTTAAGCGGTCGGTAATGAAAGCAGGGAAACTAAAGGGATCTGATCCGATTACGCTGTCAACCGTGCCGCGTACAATCTGCGGAAGAATCATTTCCAGTAAAGTAACGCCAAAGGACGCGGCAATACAAATGACGAAATAATGTAGATTTCCCTTTAAGAAATGAATAACCAACGAAGATTTTGTATATCTTTGTTCGGTCGTTTTTTTCATGTTTTTAAAACCTCCTCATTGATTATTTGGTCGTCAGATAGTATAATAAAGTATGTGGTAAGCACAGAGTCAAGTCCTAATAGAAAGGAGCCCGCATGGCAAACCAGAAAGTAAAGCGAAAGTACTATACCAGTGGGGAGTTTGCACGCGTGTGTCGTACAACCAAAGAAACACTGCGACACTATGAGGCCGTAGGCATTTTGCCCCCGGCGTATGTGGGCGAAAATGGGTATCGGTATTATACAACAGGGCAGTTTTTCGATTACGATTTAATTGTAACGCTTAAGGAAGCCGGCTGCACGCTTTCCGAAATTAAGGAATACCTAGTGCATTATGAGGCGGAAGATTTTCTGGCTATGCTTAAAAAGAAAGTAGGACAGCTGGAGGATGAAAAGCGTAAAATTGAAAGTATGCAAAAAATGTTAAATTATTCTATTGAGGCTACACAGTGTGCGCTTACCGAAGAATATTATAAACCAAGAATAGAATTCTGTGAAGAGGAATATTTAATTACAATTAAAGTGGACCATGGTGAAACGCAGACGCTAAGCGAAGAAGTGGAGCGGCTGCGCGAGCATTTTCTGCACTTGGACCGGCGGAGTCTGTGGGAAGAGTACGTGATTGGTTCCATTATTTTGAAAGAGACACTAGAAGCGGGTAAATGTTATGAAAGTTATTATTATACCCGCATTCACAGCTACCAGCCCGACGAGCATTTGTTTGTGCGCCCGGCGGGGCGATATGTAACCATGCTTCACAAAGGACCGTATCGAAAGCTTCCGGATTCGTATGAGCTTATGAAGCGCTTTATTCAGGAGCAGGGGCTTACGATTTGTGGCAATTCCTATGAGTACGATATGATCAGTTATCTGGCTACGCAGGAGAGTAAAAATTATATTATTAAAATCTCAATACAAGTCGAGTAGAAAAAAGACCATAGCGTTTGGCGCCCACGGCGCTAAGCGCTTTAGAACGGAGGAAAATAATGAAACTAAGTCCCAACGACGTATGCTGGTGCGGCAGCGGCCGCAAGTATAAAAAGTGTCACATGGCCATGGATGAGAAAATGGCGTTATTACATGACCGCCATTTGCAGGTGCCGCCGCGTGAGCTTTTAAAGACCCCGGCGCAGATTGAGGGTATGAAGGAGAGCGCGAAAGTAAATATGGCGGTGCTGGACGCGGTGGCCGAGAAGATTGGCGCGGGCATGAGCACCGAGGATATTGACCAGCTTGTGTATGAGACGACCACGAAAATGGGAGGCATTCCGGCGCCTTTAAATTATGAAGGCTTTCCGAAAAGCGTGTGTACCTCGGTGAATGAAGAGGTGTGTCACGGCATACCGGATGCGTCGGTAATTTTGAAAGAGGGCGACATTATCAACGTGGATGTGTCGACTATTGTAGACGGTTATTTTTCGGATTCGTCGCGTATGTTTTGCATCGGCGAGGTGTCCGAGGATAAACGCCGCCTGGTGGAGGTAACGCGTGAATGCGTGCAGAAGGGACTGGAACAGGTGCAGCCCTGGGGCTTTTTGGGCGACGTAGGCGCCGCGGTCAATGAACACGCCAAAAAGAACGGGTATAGCGTGGTGCGCGAAATTGGCGGGCATGGCATTGGTTTGCAGTTCCACGAAGACCCGTGGGTCAGCTTTGTCGCGAAAAAAGGAACCGGCATGGTACTGGTGCCGGGGCTTGTGTTTACCATTGAGCCCATGGTGAATATGGGACGCCACGGTATTTACTGCGACGAAGACAATGGCTGGACCATTTATACACGAGACGGCAAGCCCTCGGCGCAGTGGGAAATTATGGTGCAGGTAACCGAGACCGGCCACGAGGTGCTCTGCTGGTAATGAGAATGGTAACATTAACACCGCGGCTTGCTGAGCAGGCCGCGATGCTTGCCTATAGCGCCTATGCAAGGGAGCGGCGCGTCGTGACCTGCCTGCCGCCGCGGCCGGCGTGGCCGGAGCTTGGCGAAGCGGCATGCCTTGAGCTGGGTGTGGCGGCGCTAGAACAAAATCGCCTTGTCGGTTTTATGTGCGCTGCGGCGCCGGCTGAACGGGTATTCGGATCTACCCATGCGCGGGGGGTGTTTGTACCCATGGGCTGCCATGGCAGCAATGTGGAAGACGCGGAGCAGCGCCAGAGGATCTATGCGGCTATGTATACGGCGGCGGCCCGGCTTTGGGTGCGTGCTGGAGCGGTATCGCACGCCATTGCCTTATATGCGCATGACGAAGCGCTGCAGCGTTTGTTTTTTAGGTACGGCTTTGGTATGCGGACGGTGGACGCCATGCAAGCTATAGAGGAAGTACCCGATGGGCCACTGCCCTTAGGCTTTTCTTTTCGTGAACTATCTTGTTGCGAAATCAATCTGGTAGAACCGCTGCACCGGTTATTATATCAGCATTTTTTGTGTTCTCCGTTTTTTATGAAGCGGGATGTACCGGAGCTGGCGGCGGTGTCGGAAGGAAGCCGGTATTTTGTGGCCGAACAAAGCGGTAAGGTGGTGTCGTATATCAAGCTGGCGGCGGAAGGAGAGACCTTTATAGCCCGGCGGGCTCACGCGTATTGGCATATTGACGGCGCCTGTACTTTAGAAGATTACCGTGGTCAGGGCATTGGATCGGCACTGCTTTCCTATGTGCTGCATGTTTTACGTACAGAAGGGACTACCCGCGCGGGAGTGGATTTTGAGAGTATCAACCCGGTAGCGGCGCGGTTCTGGCAGCACTATTTTACGCCGTATACCTGTGGCGTGGTGCGGCGCATCGACGAAAGGATTGTAGAAGCATAAGAAGTTAGTGATATTTTTCATCTGCGTAGATTTATTAAATATCAAACAGGTAAAACAAATGACAAAAAACGGAAATCCCTTCCGTTTTTTGTCAATATTTATAAAATCTAGTGGATTTTTATTGTGCTAGTTAGTTTTCTAAGATATAATACCGTTACAAGACAACCGCAAGAACCCTGAAACGATTGCTTTTTATGGCCCTTTGGCCCCTTTATTCCCTGACATTAGAGATAACGCTCTGCTATAGAGTTAATTTACCCCTACTAAAGGAGGATTTTGGCAAAGATAGATATAAAAAAATACCTGCGCAGCAGTCTTTTACTATATAGAGGGACAATGATTTTCTAGATATATACTGAAAAGGATAAAAAAGGAAACTATTGTATATTTTTTGCTGTGTATGAGGAAGAAAAAGGGATATTGTGTATCTCTATCCTGCCATATTGAGCAGGGCCGCAGAGGAGAATTATATCTATTGTCTAAAGAATGAGAGTACGGTAGGGGAGAAATGCCCCAGGGCAAGCCATATAATATAAATAGAACGATACGTTGGAGGGATTTAACATGAAACGAAGAGCTGTTATAATCCTGTGTATTATATTTTTCTGTTCTTCTTGCGTACCGTCAGGCAAGGTACAGGAAACGGGTACGTCGTCTGATCCGATGACCTTAACGGTCTATATGACGGGAGACGCTGTTTATCAGGATAATGAACCACTTTTTTTTAATACGGCGTATTCTATGGGAGAAAATTATTATAGACGACTTTTGTGGGGAGAACAGGGGCATATTTATTATCAGGCCATTCAGGAATTTGAAGAGAAGACGGGGCATACTATAGCAATTACGTATTTTGAATTTCCAGACGAATTGTTTTTACAGTTGGCTAAAGATCAGGAAGCGGGAACATTACCAGACGTTGTGATCGCGGACGCTACGACTAACGACTTTAATACTTATGCCTATATGAAAGAAGATTATTTCACGGATCTCATGTCCTATTTGCAGCCGTATCAAGACCAATACTACGAGAAAGTGTTGCAAGCTGGAAGGCAGCAGGACAAGCAGTATATTTTGCCCTTGTTATTTAATGTAACCGTAGGTATGGGTGACAAACAGGTGGTGCAAAGAGAGGGATTGGCGGCAGAAAAAGATCTTTCGTTAAAAGACTATTTGGAAAAAATGACAGCTTATTTTGAGGGGACGTGGGATCGGAAGAACTATGAAGGTATGGCACAACTGACGACTCCGGTTTATTATAGTTTGTTTCAAATGGTCGATGCCGCCAGTGGGATGCCGCTCATAGAGTATGACACAGGGCGTCCATGTTTAAACAAGGAATACGTGGAAGATCTCTATGCTTTTTGGACAGCATATTTACGTCAGTCGTACGGAGAAGAATGGGAAGCCATTCAAGAAGAAGCCAGAAGTTTTAATGGCGTGCTTCCATACCAAAAATCACAATGGTATTATTTGAGTCAGGCAGCCGTAGAAGCAGATAGTATTAGTGAGGTATTAGGAGATTTTGGTGTTCTCATAGAAGGCGGCGGATATTCCACTATGTCTCTTCATTCTGCTTTGGCGCAGGCTTATTATTACCACTCGCGCTATCAAGACGCGGGCAGGGAGTTTATTCTATTTGGTTTGCCCTGCTATGAGGAGGCAGATGCCTATACGGCAGAGGTTACCATGTTTGGCGGAGTAACGGCGGAGTGCTCTCATGTGCAGCAGGCATTTGACTTTTTGAAATTTTTAGCTGATTATGAAACGCCGTGGCAAATGGGACTCTCTGTCAATCGAGAGAGAACGCGCCAGCAAATGGAAAGGCTTTCTAGCATGGAGTACACACTCTATGAGTCTGCCGGGTATCAAATGCCACAGGAAGAACTGCCGTCAGATCTTCCGTATATCATTAAGCCGTTAAGTTCTGAAATTGTCAATGAATTCATGCATATAGTAGATCATATAGCGAAGGCTACTTTGCCAGAGGAGGAAGTGCGGTGGATTTTATATGAGGCGATGCATCAAGGCATATTAGAAAACCAGTCCTCAGATGAAGTCTACCATACAGTACAACAGGCTCTCAGCAGCTATAATAAGGAGGGAAGCGCACATGAAACAAGCATTGAAAGTGACAGTTCTCATTTTACTTCTTAGCGCTGTATGCTGCACCTGTATGCCGCAAAGCGCACCGGAAGAAGAAAGCGAGCCGGCAAGCAGTCAGCCGGTAGAAGAATCTGAACGCAGCTACACATTAACCGTTTTAAATGAAATACCGGACGAAGAACAGCCGCTCGATTTTATTTTCGCTGTGCGAGATCAAGAGACATTTCTTCGTAAGCTTACACCCGAGGTTTTGGCACAGGTGGCAGGGCGCGCGGCGCAAAATGGATGCCAGCCTGTGCGCTTTTCACTGGTCAGCGGATATACAGTGCTGGATGCGGCGCTCTTGCAAGAGATCCGGCCGGATATTTTGTATTTTGCCGAGCATGCCTTTGGCACAGCAGTCTTTGACGATTTATTTTTAGAACTGAGTGAAGCCTTGCAAGGGGGAACACTGCAGCCGGTTTATGAAACAATGCCTGTCGCCATGTGGGAGGCTATGCGCGTTGGCGAAGGGCTGTATAATCTGGCGCAGGCGCCGGGAGTTGTGGCCAGCGGTCTGGTTATGCCGCAAATGTTCTGGGAAACGCTTCCTATTACGGCCGAAGAAGTACAGAAGGTACAGAGTTTAAGCGATTTGCTTCCCCTATGGGAGAAAATAAGCGAGAGTACAGACGGGTATCCGTTTTGGGATTTGATTCAGTTTGCGCCTTCGGGTACTGAGCCTATTATGGAAGGATGGTGGATGGACGGGCAGTACCAAATGGTGGGAACTTTTGCAGGTATTACCTCTGATACGGGTCTGGTGGAAAATATATGGGAGGGTGAAAAATTTCAGCAGGAGTTGCAGTTTCAAAAAGAAGCATTTGAAAATGGCTATGGAACCAACGGATATCGGATTGTAGAAGAAAGAACGGGTCTGAGCCTAAGTGAATATTATAGTACGCTGCCTGCGGATGATCCGGATCTCAACAGCTTCTTACGCGTGCAAGCGGTAAGTACAGCCACGCAAAAGGTGGATCACAGCCAATATGTACCCTATGTACAGATCGCCTTTGCCGATTCTGCACGCATTATGACACGCACGCCGCAGCCCTTTACGGTTATTGTAAAGCAAAGCGATCAGCAGGAAGAGGCGCTGGCGCTTATGAACTATCTGTTAATCGATAAGACTTGTAACTGGCTTCTGTCTTTTGGTTCTATGGAGCAGGATACCTATTGCATGTGGGACGGTTTGGTGACCACGCCTGTAGTGGCGGAAAGCGCCGCCTGGAGTCAGCAGGCCTGGCTTTCCGAAGGGCAAAGTAAGGTCTATGCTGCCATGCAGGAGGTGTATGAAACCCTTCCACTTGGCGCGGCTACAGGATTTGTTTGGGATCCTTCGGCGGTAGCCGAGGAGGTCGAGGCGGTAAGGGCAGAATGCCAAAAGCTGTCCGCTTATAACTGGGCGCTCGATCTTCGCTATCAGGAATTTACGAATATTAGACTAGAGGAAAACAAAGACGAAATTATAGAAGCATTAAAAAAAGCCGGCCTCGATACCATTATAGCAGATATAGACCGGCAGTTTAATGTATGGAAACAAGATTCCTAACTTAAGCATTTGATTTTTGCAGCGCGCGGCTGATCGTAAGCAGATCGGCCGCGTTTTTTGCGATTTGGCGTGACGCTTCTTCGCTGTGAAGGTCATGGCCAAAGAGACCGCTCACCACGGCTAAGCCGGCGAGAGAGCTTCCAGCCAGACGGGGCGCGTTAGCGGTGGTAATGCCGCCAATGGCAACCACGGGAATGGTTACGCTATGGCAAACGGCAGTAAAATCGGCTAGGCTCAGCGGTATGGCGTCGGCCTTGGTACTGGTGCCAAATACAGCGCCGGCGCCCAAATAAGAAGCTCCGTCGGCCTGGGCGCGTCGCGCCAGCTCGGGGGTGCGCGCGGTCACGCCGATAATGGCGGCATCTCCCAGCAGGCGCCGGGCCTTGGTAGAGGGCATATCGTTTTGGCCCAGATGCACCCCATCGGCTCCTACCGCTAAGGCTACAGGCACCGAATCGTTAATAATCAGCGGCACCTGGTAGCCGCGGCAGAGCGCTAAAACGGCGCGGGCTTTGGTTATAAAGTCCTCTAAAGGCAGGTTTTTTTCTCGTAGCTGCAGCATAGTCGCGCCGCCCCGCAGCGCGGCTTCTATAGCCCAGAGCGGACAATCGTTTGGCGTTACCGCGTATAAAGAAAGGTCAAATGTAGGCATGGCATTACTCCCTGAATTGATATTGATACAGCTCGGCGTACAGGCCGCCGGCCGCTAGCAGCTCGTCGTGCGTGCCGCGTTCGCGAATGCCGTCGGGCGTAACGACAATGATTTCATCGGCATTTTTAATGGTGGAAAGGCGGTGTGCTACGACCAGACAGGTACGCCCCTTCGACAGCTCTTCTAGGGCTGACTGAATCAGCATTTCAGTCGCGTTATCCAGCGCGCTGGTGGCTTCGTCTAAAATTAAAATAGAAGGATTCTTCAAAAATACGCGGGCAATGGAAATACGCTGCTTCTGGCCGCCTGAAAGTTTCACGCCGCGCTCGCCTACCTCCGTATCGTATCCATGCTCCATGGCCATAATGTCATTATGAATATTAGCTTTTTTAGCGGCGGCTATAATTTCTTCGTCAGTCGCGTCTAAATTGCCATAGGCAATATTCTCGCGAATGGTGCCGGTAAATAAAAATACATCCTGCGCCACCATACCAATATTACGCCGTAAACTTAACCGTGAAAGCGTTGTAATATCGCGCCCGTCAATTAAAATGCGGCCGGAATCTACCTCGTAAAAACGTGGAATTAAGTGACAGAGCGTGGTTTTTCCACCTCCGGAGGGACCAACCAGAGCCACGGTACGCCCTTCGGGAATATCCATAGACAAGTGATCCACCACTTTGTGAACGGTTTCATGGCCGTTTTCGCCTTCTTCCAGCGTTCCGTAGCTAAAAGTAACATTCTGGAACTCAATATGGCCGTCTAAATGGTCTACGTCGATTGCAGTCGGGTTTTCCTGCTCTTCCGCAACGCTCATAATTTCTTCAAAACGGCGCAGACCGGTCATACCGTCTTGAATTTGCTCAAAAATGGTAATAAGCTGATTAATAGGCTTTAAAAACATGTTCACATACAGCAGAAAGGCTGCGTATTCGCCGGTATTAATTTGGCCATAAAACAGAAACAGGCCGCCGCAGACCAGCGAGATTAAATAGAGCAAATCGGTTAGCAGACCGGTACCGGAGTGGAACATACCCATGACCTTGTAAGAACGGGAGCGCGCAGCTTTAAAGCGTTCGTTGGCTTCGTCGAATTTTTCGATTTCATGCGGCTCGGCCGTGTAGGCGCGGCTCACCCGCATGCCGGAAATACTGGTCTCTAGACTGGAATTGACCTCGGCAATTTCTACACGGGAGCGCATAAATGCCTGATTCATGAGACGCTGCATTTTAACGGCGAAATAAACGATAATGGGAATCACGATAAAAATAATGAGCGTCAGCCAAATTTGAATGCGGGCCAGCATAATAAAGGAGCCCACCAGCATGATGCTGGAGATAAACAGATTTTCTGGGCCGTGGTGTGCCAGCTCGGCAATTTCCATAAGGTCATTGACTAAACGGGACATAATGGTACCGGTTTTGTTTTCGTCAAAAAACGAAAAGGGAAGCTTTTGCAAATGGCGGAACATATCGCGGCGCATATCGCCCTGAATCCGCACGCCTACAACATGACCCCAGTACTGAATCACGTAGTTGAGTACGCATTTGAGTACATAAATACCCAGCAGCGCTAATCCCCAGATGACAATAAACCGGATGGTATCGCGATACACATAGTCGTTAATAATGTTTTTAGCGATAATGGGGTAGAATAAATCGCAAATCGCTACCACTAACGAACAGAGCATATCGATAGCGAAGAGCTTGCGGTGAGGCTTGTAATAAGAAACTACTTTTTTAAGAAAATGCATTTTCATAGGGAACATCTCTCCTTATTGCAGAATGGGACGCAGAGCCCGCATGAGGCGCGGCGCCAGTAGTGACGCTAATAAACAAAGGACAAAGTCGCCTGGGAGTGTAATGAGAAAGCAATTAACCAGCACCAGTCCCCAGGTAACGGGCATATGGATTACATAATTGCTGAGGCCATAGAAGTACAGCATCCCCAGAGCGTAGTAGGCCAGCATGCCCAGCACAGTGGCGAATAAAAGCGGAAAAAACCGCATGTTTCGCGCTATGCGCGCCGCTACAACGGCGGTAACATAGGCCGCGGCGACAAAGCCGAGCAGAAAACCAAAGGTGGGACGCAGCAAGTAACCGGGCCCGCCGCCGGCGGCAAAAATGGGAACGCCAACAAGCCCTAGGGCCAAATAGACGCCTACGCTTAGGCAGGCGCGCCGGGGACCCAGCAGCAGCGCTGCGAGCAGTACGAAGAAGAACTGGAGCGTGAAGTTCATGGGGAATGGCTCGAGAGGAATGGATATTTTAATGAACGCGCCAATGGCGATAAGTGCTGTGAAGAGGGCGCAGAAGGCAAGGCTACGAGTACGCTGCATGGCTTAGAAAGTAAGCGAGCGCAGCGTGCGCCGCAGGAAAAGGGAGCAGAGGATGAGGGAGACAACTTCGGCAATGGGGAAGGCAAACCAGATGGGGGTTAGGTTTCCGGTGAGGGACAAAAAGTAGGCGACGGGAACGAGCACGAGCAGCTGGCGGGCCAGTGACACAATGAGGCTGTAGATGCTGCGTCCTAAGGCCTGGAATACGGTGGAGGCCACAATGTCGAAGCCTGCAATAATAAAGTGCAGGGCAATTACGCGCAGGGCCGTGCGCCCCATGGCGAGCATGGTGTCGGAGGCGTTGAACATGCGCATTAACAGATCGGGGCAGAGCTCGAATATTAAAAAGCCGACGACCATAAGAATGGTGGCGTATATGACGCCAAGCTTAATGGTTTGGTGAATACGGTCTTTCTTTTGGGCGCCATAATTATAGGAAATAATGGGCACCATGCCGTTATTCAGACCAAAAACGGGCATAAAAATGAAGCTTTGTAGTTTGTAATATACACCGAACACGGCCGTAGCCGTGGAGGTAAAGGCAATGAGAATTTTGTTCATGCAGAAGGTCATAACGGATCCAACCGAAGACATGAGAATAGAAGGAATGCCAATGGCGTAAATTTTGCCGACTAGCGACCAGGTGGGACGGTATTGTTTAAAGCTAATATGAATCTCGTGGTTGACTTTGTGATTGAAGTAAAATCCTAAAATGGCGGCAATGATTTGGCCAATTACGGTGGCGAGGGCGGCGCCCCGGGTTCCCATGGCGGGAAACCCGAGTAGGCCGAAAATCATAATGGGGTCTAGAATAATGTTAATAATGGCGCCGAGGCCTTGGGTGATCATGGTGTAGAAGGTGCGGCCGGTGGCTTGCAGCAGGCGCTCGCCTATAATTTGGCCAAATAAACCGAAAGAAAGGCCGGTAACAACGAGCAGGTAGTCGGTGCCGTAGGCAATGATTTCGGGGTCGTCTGTTTGAATACGGAAGAATGTTTCGGAGAGCGTAAGGCCCAGCGCGGCAAAAACGAGGAAACTGGCCAGCGCCAGAATTATGCCGGTTACGGCGATGCGATTAACGCGTTCATAATTTTTCGCGCCTAGGCTGCGTGAGAGTAAAGCGTTAACACCTACGCCAGTACCGGTCGACACGGCGATCATAAGGTTTTGTACCGGAAACGCCAGTGAAACGGCTGTGAGGGCGTTTTCATTTAACTGCGCTACAAAAATGCTGTCGACAATATTGTATAGGGCCTGCACCAACATAGAAATCATGATCGGCAGCGACATGGTAATGAGCAAACGGTTAACGGGCATAACGCCCATTTTGTTTTCCGTGGGCTTAGAAGCGGTATTTTCCATAAGTTCCTCCTGAAAGCATGTATAGAGACAAAAAAAGCAGCTCCTCAGTGAAAGCAGGAGCGTTTTGTCATGATTATATAAGGAAAGCAGAGGAATTGTCAATGGATAAAAGGCCTAAAATAATCTGACTTTTCATGGATTTTACTTGCTTTTTTGCTCTAATCAGCGTATAATACGACTATCCGTAACGACAAAAGCTACGGCCTTATCAACCTTGCAGAGAACCGGCGGTGGGTGCGAGCCGGCAGGCGGAGGGGCCTTTCCACTTTTCGAGCGGCTGGCGAAGAGCCAGAGGGTCGTATCCTTTACCATACGAAATGAGCGGCGCCCGTAGGGCGCAACTTGGGTGGCAACGCGGAAGCTCCTTTCGTCCCAGAGTGGGAAGAAAAGGGCTTTTTTTAATTTTAGAATGGAGGAAAAGTATGTTAGATTTAAAATTTGTCAGAGAAAATCCGGAGATTGTGAAACAAAACATTCGCAATAAATTTCAAGATCACAAATTGCCGCTGGTTGACGAAGTGATCGAGCTGGATCAGCAAAGCCGTAAGGCTAAACAGGAAGCCGACGCGCTGCGGGCTGATCGTAAGCGTATTTCTAAGCAGATTGGCGTTCTCATGGCTAAAGGCCAAAAAGAGGAGGCTGAAAAAATGAAAGAGCAGGTCAACCAGGCTTCCGATCATTTGGCGGAATTAGAGAAAAAAGAAGACGAGCTGACCGCTCGCGTGCGCGAGATCATGATGAAAATTCCGAATATCATTGATCCCAGCGTGCCGATTGGCAAAAATGATACGGAAAATGTGGAACTGGAGCGCTTTGGCGAGCCAGTAGTGCCGGATTTTGAGGTTCCGTATCATACGGAGATTATGGAGCGGCTGCACGGTATTGACCTAGACAGTGCGCGGAAAGTAGCCGGCAATGGTTTTTATTATTTAATGGGAGATGTAGCCAGACTCCATTCGGCGGTTATTAGCTACGCGCGTGATTTTATGATTGACCGCGGGTTTACCTACTGTGTGCCGCCGTTTATGATCCGCAGCAATGTGGTGACCGGCGTTATGAGCTTTGAGGAAATGGATGCCATGATGTATAAGATTGAAGGCGAAGATTTGTATTTGATCGGTACCAGTGAGCATTCCATGATTGGTAAATTTATCGATACGATTTTGCAGGAAGAAGATTTGCCCTATACGTTAACCAGCTATTCACCTTGCTTCCGTAAGGAAAAAGGCGCGCATGGTCTGGAAGAGAGGGGCGTGTACCGCATTCATCAGTTTGAGAAACAGGAAATGATTGTGGTTTGCAAACCCGAAGATAGCATGATGTGGTATGACAAAATGTGGAAGAATACCGTAGACTTTTTCCGCAGCCTGGATATTCCGGTGCGTACGCTGGAATGCTGTTCGGGCGATTTGGCCGATCTGAAGGTGAAATCGGTGGATGTAGAGGCGTGGTCTCCGCGGCAGAAGAAGTATTTTGAGGTGGGCAGCTGCTCGAATTTGGGAGACGCCCAGGCGCGCCGCCTGAAGATTAGAGTGAATGGCAAAGACGGCAAATACTTTGCGCATACGCTGAATAATACGGTGGTGGCGCCGCCGCGTATGTTAATTGCCTTTTTGGAGAATAACCTGCAGGCCGATGGCAGTGTGAAGATTCCCGAGGTACTGCGTCCTTATATGGGCGGCAAGAGCGAGATAAGACCGTAAGGCGCGCTCATGCAGAAGCGGACAAAGCTGAAAGACCGCAAGCTGCCGGATTATACCCGCGGCGAAGAGATTTTCAACATGACGAGCCACATTGTGGGCGGCGGCATTGCGGTGGTGGTGCTGGTTACCTGTCTGATTATGGCGGTGACACGCGGCACGGCGTGGTCGGTGGTTGGCGGCGCGATTTATGGCGTTTCCATGATTTTACTGTATACCATGTCTAGTATTTATCATGGCCTCAGGCCCGAAAGGGCCAAGAAGGTCTTCCAAGTAATAGACCATTGTACAATTTATGTACTCATCGCCGGGACGTATACCCCGGTCATGCTTGCCGCTATGCGGCCGGTATATCCGACCATTGCCTGGATTGTACTGGGCATTGTGTGGGGCTGCGCGGTGGTAGCCATTATACTGACGGCCATTGATCTGAAGAAGTATCGGATTTTTTCTATGGTTTGTTATTTGGGCATGGGCTGGTGTATTATCTTTTTTATACGGCAGACGGCGCAGGTGCTGGGCACGGCGGGCATGTGGCTGCTGGCGCTGGGCGGCGTGGCTTATACGGTGGGAGCCGTTCTTTATGCGATAGGAAAAAAGCACCATTATGTGCATTCGGTGTTTCACATTTTTTGTATTATTGGCAGTTTGTTTCATTATTTTTTGATTTTGTTTTATGTAATGCCCATAGGAGGCTGAAGGGAGGCGTGAGCATGAATCGGGCGGATGAGTTTTTGGATTTGTATAAGCAGATGGAGGCGCTGCTCGATGAGAAGTATGGCGAGAGCGCCGGGCGGCGCGGCAATGCGGTGACGCGGTTTATCAATGAGCCGGCGGGACGGGACTACCGCGAGGAGCTGGATTTGTGCCGGGAGGTGCGCAATTTGCTCACGCATAATCCGGATATGAATGGACATCCGGTGGTGGATCCGGCGCCGGCGCTGCTGGAGACGCTGCGCCGGGCGATTGCGAGGCTGGAGGAGCCCGCGTCGGTGCTGGAGTATGCGACGCCGGCGTCGCAGATTTTGGTGACGTCGCCGGGGGAGCGTACGCTGACGGTGATGGAGGCGATGGATCGGCGGGGATTTTCGCATATTCCGATTATCTACCAGAGCCAGATTCAGGGGGTGTTTAGTGTGAGTACGCTCTTTTCGTATCAGCTGAATTACCCGCACGAGACCTTAAAGCTGCGCAGTTCGACGATTCGCGATTTTAAGGAATTTACGCCTATTTATAATCATACCTGTGAGCGCTTTATGTTTATGAAGCCTACTCAGACGTACTGGGACGCCCAGGAAGCGTTTGAAAAGGGGAATAGCCCTTATAAAAAGAGGTTGGCCGCTATTTTTATTACCCGCACCGGCGACTGGCGCGGCCGGCTTTTGGGAATGCTGACGCCCTGGGACATTATTGGGCAAGATGAGAATGGAAATGACGCCTAAAAACGCTAGAAACGTGCAAAATGCCGTGCTTCTCATGGAAGCCGGCATTTTTTATGGCGCGCGTGGCGCAAAAAAGGCCTAGCATGGCGCACTGGCCGGGCAGAGTAGAGCCCAGGCAGCACAGGTGCGCCTCGGCAAAGCGTAACACGTCGGCCAATCCGCCTCAGGACAGTGCTTTTTCCGCTGTTCCGCTATATTTATAAAATTTCACGGAACAGCGGAAATTTTTCTCTAACAGCTCTGTCTCTCCTTCCGCATAGCGGAAAAGTTAGACGACTGTTTTCGCTCTATTTTTTCGTCATAGCGGAACCACGAAAAAAAGCGTATCTGTTTCCGTGTTTGCAGAGCCTTTGACACGCATTTCACGAATAAAGTAAGTTCGTAGAGTAAAATTTGTCTTTCGTTTAAGCCTTTCTGTCTTCTTCACTGCTTGTCGGGACGGATCTGCGGTTTCTTTTTTCGCACTCTTATTTTTAGCTGTTTCTAATTACGAAAATATTTTTGCTATATATTTGGTAGATACTGCTATTTATGAATATTCTTCCGCTGTTTCGCTGTATTCATAGATTTTCACGGAATAGCGGAAATTTTTTCTTTAGCAGATCCGTCCTTCCTTCCGCGTAGCGGAAAAGTTAGACGACCGTTTTCGCTCTATTTTTTTGCCATAGCGGAACCACGGAAAAAAGCTCACTTTTTTCCGCGCTTCCAAAGGCTTTGACATACACTTCACGAAATAAGTAAGTTCGTAAAGCAAAGTTTGTCTCTGGTTTAAATGCTTTTGTTCTTGTCTTTAGCTGCCGGGACAGACCAACGGCTTACTTTTCCGTGCTCTTACATTTCCTGGCCTACTAGCTATGGAATTTTTTCCGCTATATGCTCTGGGAACACTGCTGCCAACGAATTCTTTTTCGTGATTCCGTGAAATCCTATTTTTATCACGGAACAATACGTATGCTTTTTCCGTGATTCTGTTATAGGGACAGATCTCTTACTTCATTTTTTTCGCTTATGCGTTAAAAAAATAAAAAATAGCGAAAAAACGTAGGCTTGAGAGCCCGTAAAGCAGACTACCGGGACGCAGGCACAGCCCGTAGGGACGGAGCTGCCGCCCTTCGCCTTACAGCAAACGCTCCCCGGGACGGACCTGCCCTAGGCTCTTTCCAAGCGGGTCATCTTCCCCGGCAGGTCCGTCCCTCGACATGTATCGCCTGCCTCAGCGAATCGTCCCCCGACATATTTCGCTTTGCTAGGCCAATTCGGGCATGTCCCGACAGACCAATGCGCCCCGCCTCGCGGCTCTTCCTTATTCCCTTGTCCCTATGCCAGCTGGAACGCCACGATCAGTCTTCTCACATGATCCAGATCCAGCGCTCCGTCCCTGTCGCGCGTCACAATGAGAAGGTCGTTTTCTTCAATTCCATTCCTTTTATACTGCCTTAGTTTCTCTTCGAAACGCGCCCGATACCCCGGATTTTCCAACATACCCGCATGCTCCCAGTATACAATGGAATTGTCCGGACGGCGAATTGTAAAGTCGGGCATAACCCAGCTCTGATCGTTGAGCTGCATGCGCTTTTCGTACTCAAACGCCACGCCGCGGCTAATCAGCTCATTTGCAATCATTAGCTCCGACTTCGAGCGCATAAGGTGCCCCGCGTCGTCGAAATGCTTTTTATTCTCTCCAAAGGGTTCATGCTGCGCCCTCTGTCGCTGCTCCTCCCAGAGGCGTCGATTTTGCTTTTTCAGCTCCTGATCGGCCGCCGCTTCCTGCAGCACCTGCTCAGGGTCCACGTGAAAGGCCTTGAGGGCGCGGCGATACTCGCGCAGCAGAGCCCGTCGCTCACGATACTCCTGATAGAGCTTTTTCAGGCGCTCTATTTCCTGCTTCGTCTGTTCCACATTAAGCACGCGTTTCTGCACCTGTCGTCCATTCAGGTAGAACTGCCAGTACACATATTGCCTTTGGGGGCCTTTGTACAGCAGGCAGCCGGGCGAATGCACCAGTTGTTCCTGCAGAGAAAGAAAGCCCTGATATTGCGTTAAAAAGTCCATTTTCAGGCGGTCTACCGAAACGCCACGTAAAAAATTCATAAATACACACTTCCCCTTTCCTAAAACCTGCGGGCAGGCATGGGTAACCAACTAAACTCCCGCTTCACACAAAATTCACACCCCAACCTCAAAAAACTCCCTCTATATATAACTATCGTACATTTTTCACTCAAAGCTCACTTTTTTTCGCAAAAAAATCAACTTTGGCCAATCTGCACAAAGTTGATTCGAGGCGCAACGCATCAGCTTCCACCAAACTCCAAGCCCCGCCCGGCCACGGCATTTATTTTAAAAAATTTTCACGAAGCCCTTTTCTTTTGGAAGCAAATAGTGTACAATTAGAACTAACTTTTTAAAATTGCTTTAAAATCGGAGACAGAGATAAACACAGAAAAGCCTGTCCCGATGCATAGTGAAGCGTTATTGTTGGCAGAAGAGAAAACTCTCTTCGTCATTTTTTTGTCAGCGCTTCGGAATGGAGGTTAGTATGGAGCAAGTCAAAAAAGAACCCATGTTTACCCGGAAAATGCTAGTGGCACTCATAGTACCGCTTATTTTCGAACAACTGCTCAATGTATTTGTTGGTATGGCCGACTCAGTCATGGTTTCCAGCGTCGGCGAAGCCGCCGTATCCGGTATCAGCCTGGTAGATTCTATTAACTTTCTGCTGATTCAGCTCTTCGCCGCGCTCGCTACTGGTGGAGCCGTTATCTGCTCACAATATGTAGGAAAACGTGATAGCGACAATGCCGGAAGAGCCGCCAAGCAGCTCATATACTTTAGCGTCATGTTCGCCATTGTACTAGGGATCATTGCCATTATATTCAATCGGCCTCTGTTGCAACTTATTTTCGGTCAGGTTGAAGACGACGTTATGCAAAACGCAGAAACCTATTTCTGGCTCAGCGCACTGTCGTACCCCTTTTTAGCCTTGTACAATGCCGGCGCGGCTCTATTCCGCTCTATGAACAAAACAAAAATTACATTAATTATAGCGCTCATGGTCAACATATTAAATGTAATTGGCAATGCCATTCTAATCTATGGATTCAACATGGGCGTTGCCGGTGCGGCCACCTCCACTTTATTCGCTCGCATGGTAGGCGGCATTGTGATCTTCTGGCTGCTCTGCAAGCCCAAAGAACTCATTCACATAGAGCATCCATTTCAATATAAATTTAACGGCAGCATGCTCAAACGAATTCTGCAAATCGGTATCCCCACCGGAACAGAAAACAGCCTGTTCCAGCTCGGTAAACTGCTATTAAGCCACTTGGTAGCCACCTTCGGCACAGCCGCCATTTCTGCTAACGCGATTAGCAACACATTGGTAGGCCTTTCCAACATTCCCGGCTCCGCCATTGGCCTTGCCATGGTCACCGTGGTAGGGCAGTGCATGGGCGCCCGCCAGCCCGCGCAGGCCTCGCGCTACACCGGCAAAATGCTGGGCCTCACCTTCATACTCATGAACATTATGAACCTAATCATGTTCGTCTGGGCACCGCAGCTGGCCGGCATTTACAACCTCAGCGCAGAAGCCACTGACACCGCTATTACGCTCATTCGCAGCTTCGCCATAGCCGCCGTCATTTTCTGGCCGCTATCCTTCAACATTCCCAACGCCCTGCGCGCTGCCGGCGACGCCAAATTCACCATGGTCGTTTCCATTTCCAGCATGTTCGTATTTCGCGTAGGCCTAGCCTACTTACTCGCCTATGTAACCGACCTAGGCGTCATTACCGTGTGGCTGGGCATGTACGCCGACTGGATCGTGCGCGGCATTATTTACTCCGTGCGTTTCCTGCAAGGCAAATGGAAAAACATTCGCCTTGTTTAATCCAACAAGTAAGCCTTAATCATAGCCGGCGCCTCACGCAAAAAATAATTGATTTTTATCAATAGATTCGAAGTTGGCGAGGCAACGCCAAACACGGTGTATCCCAGTTTTTCTGCTATGTACTTAGCGCGATACAAATGATATTCACTAGAGACTACCGCAACTACAGGATCGGTAGTCTCTTTTTCTATAAGAGCAAACGAAAAGCGCAAATTCTCCTCAGTACTGGTTGCCATATCTTCTAACAAAATGCGATCTTCCGCAATCCCTTGGCGCAGCAAATACTCCCACATCACCGAGGCCTCCGTTACCTCTTCTCCCGGTCCCTGCCCACCGGAAACTACAGCCCGGCAGCTTGGATGTGCTTTTAAAAAGGAAGTGGCCGTTTCCAGGCGATCCAACAAAGAAAGCGAAGGCGTGGTGCCGTTTACCCCAGCCCCTAACACAATAATGTAATCTGTCGTATCCGGAGCATCGGTGCGCGCGGCGCGAAGAATGGGAATTTCAAGCCCTATTAAAGTAGGAACAAACACGGCAAGCATAATGGCAATCAGCCTGTGGCCGCGGCGGCCAAAGCGCGATATAAAAAGGAGTATGGCTGCGCCAACAAAGCATAGCCCGATCATGTTGTATCCGGCGGCAAAGAAAAATAACAGAATTCCGACTACGAAAAAAATAGCTGATATGATGATGCGCATGAATGTGTCCTCCATTTTGTATTTTTTTCATTATACGAAGTAAGCCTCAGCCCTGTCAAGGTGTGACATTTTCTGTGACCGGCGCATATGGTAAGGGTATATAAGGAGGAGCAGGACGATATGGAGCTTTTATATCCTTGTCTTTTAGCATTACTGGGAACTGGGTTTACGTATTGTATGACAACGCTGGGGGCGGCTACGGTATTTGTGGTACGGCGTGTTCAGTCCCATACCGTGCAGGATCTGTTTTTAGGATTTGCCAGCGGCGTCATGATAGCCGCATCGGTATGGTCGTTGCTGCTGCCAGCTCTGGAGCAGGCGCGGGAAGCGAACCTTCCGGCCTGGTTACCGGTTGCAACCGGATTTTTGCTGGGCGGCGTCTTTTTTTATGCGCTGGATATTACGCTGCCGCATTTAAATGCGCAGCATAATCGAAGTAAGGCGTTAAGCGGGCAAACTAAGCTGTTTACCGCCATCACCTTGCATAACATTCCCGAAGGCATGGCAGTGGGCCTTGCCTTTGCTTTGGCATGGCAGGGCGCGCCAGGGGCTGCCGGCCTTGCCGGCGCGGCGGCGCTTGCGCTGGGGATTGGCGTGCAGAATTTTCCGGAGGGAGCGGCTATCGCGCTGCCGCTGCATCAGGAGGGGCTGAGCGCGCGCCGGTCGTTTTGGTACGGGAGTTTGTCGGGCGTGGTGGAGCCGGTGGGCGGGCTGCTGACGGTGCTTTTGGCCGGGTGGGTGCAGTCGCTGATGCCGTGGCTGCTTTCGTTTGCGGCGGGCGCGATGATTTATGTGGTGGTGGATGAGCTGATTCCCGATGCGCACCAGCGGCAGACCTCGAATATGGGAACGTTTGGGTGTATGGCGGGGTTTTTGATTATGATGGTGCTGGATGTAGCGCTGGGCTAGGTTTTACTTGACAGGAGAAGAATTTAGGGATATACTAATTTAAAATGATTTTAAAAATAATTTTAAGAAAGGACGAAGCGATGAAATCAACGTACACTTATGATCATTTTTATCTGTATGACGAGATTACGCAGATAGTTCAAAAATACGCAGCCGAACATCCGGAGCTGTGCCGTCTGTATTCGCTGAATAAGACCCCGGAAGGCCGGGATATTTGGGCCATGGATATTACGAATACAAAAACGGGAGCCTATGAGGATAAACCGGCGTACTGTATTGATGCCAACATTCATGCGGGCGAAGTAACGGGCTCTATGGTAGCCATGTTTTTCTTAGATACCATTTTTTCCAATCTTGATAATCCGGAAATTCAGAAGATTTTGGACCGGTATACGCTGTATGTGATTCCTCGTATTTCGCCGGATGGCAGCGAGTGTTATTTGACCACGCCGGAAATGGTGCGTTCGGTAAACCGCCTGTATCCGTACGATCAGCTGATGCCGGGTTTGCAGCCTAAGGACATGGACGGCGACGGGCTTATTTTGAAAATGCGTGTGAAGTCGCCCTATGGTGTTTGGAAAGTGAGCGATCGCGACCCCAGACTCATGACCAAGCGTCAGCCTGACGATATGGAGGGCGAGTTTTATAACGTTTATTCCGAAGGCTATATTGAAGACTACGACGGCCACACCATTCAGACGGCGCCGGGCAAGTGGGGCAACGACCTAAACCGTAATTTCCCGCTTTCGTGGACCCCCGAGCATAATCAGCGCGGCGCAGGTGAATATCCGCTGGCGAACATTGAAACGCGTTCGATTGCGGAGTTTATTAATGGCCATAAGAATATTTGCAGTATTATCAATTTGCATACCATGACGGGTGTTTATCTGTATCCGCCGGGAGCCAAACATCGCAATGAAGCGCCGGCTGAAGACATGATGCGCTATAAAGCAATTGGAAAAATGGCCACGGAAGAAACGACATATCCGGCTGTTAGCATTATTGAGGAATATATGTCGCGCGGCGCCAAACCGCTCACGGGTTCCTTTGACGATTTTAACTATAGCCTCATGGGCCTGCATAACTATACCATTGAGTGCTGGGATCTGAATCCACGCGCGGGTATTCCGCTGGTGTTCCCGCAGCCCGGTCCCGACGATTTAACCGATGAGGAGAAGGAAGAGCAGCACTATAAGTACATTCAGTGGATTGATGAACAAAACGACGGCGTAGGATTTAAACCCTGGACCAAGTTCCAGCATCCGCAGCTGGGCGAGGTGGAAATTGGCGGTATTGATTATAAGCATGTGGTGCAGAATCCGCCCATTAAGTTCCTGAGACAGGAAATTGAAAAGCATACACGCTTTTTCCTGCGGGCTATTAAAACCCTACCGCTCATTAGCTTTACCAATGTTAAAGCCGAGCATGTTGACGGCAGCGTATATCGTGTAGAAGCCACGCTAATGAACAAAGGCTACTTGCCCACGTATGTGACGGAAGAGGCCAATCGCGCGAAGATTAGCCGCGATTTGAAAGTGAGCCTCGAAGGCGAGGGGATGGAGCTGATCGAAGGCAAAGCGCTGCAAGCCATTGGACAGCTTAATGGTTTCTCTGGCCTTGGCGCGCAAATGACCACGCTGGGACCGGCTACCGGCAATGCGCTGCCGTGTGAAAAAACAATGAGCTGGGTGATTAAAGCGGCTCCCGGAACCACGCTGACGCTTACGGCTGGTAATGCGAAAGTGGGTAAAACAACGGCAAGCATTACGCTAGAGTAAAATTAAATTATATTTTTTTGGAAAAGCCCTTTTTCGAGTTGAAAAGGGGCTTTTTTATAATATATCTTGTCAGATAAAAAACAATATGATAAGATGTTTATCATAGAACTGATGGAGGAATTGACTATGACGACAAAAGTTCAGATTTTGTATTTGGAAGATAATCTGCAAGATGCATTGCGGCTATGTATGGTTTTGCGGAATATCATGGTTTTGTCAGAAACAATACCCGATCAAAAGTCGGATGAAATCCAAGCTTTTTTGCATTTATATGGTATTGATTGGATTGAATCTTATTCAGATTTTCTTTTAGAATTGCAGAAAGAAGGGACAGTTTCTTCTTATTCTCTTTTTTTAGTTGACATGAAAATGCAAGAGAAAGGTGTACAAGGATGGGAAATGATAAAAAAAATTAGGGAGAAACGTACTGATTCGCATTTCTCCCTTTGGGTTCTAACCTTATATAATCACTTTGAGCAATTACTCCAGGAAAATAGAAGAATAGATCGTTTTTTCTTTAAAAATGAGCAAGGATATGAGCGTCTTCAAAGAGCATTGGCAGAGGTTATTTTTTCAGATGCGATCGATGACTCTGGGCCTTTTCTTCTGTTACCGTATTTCGATGGCATGCCTAGACAGATAGCTGTAGATCAAATTATCAGTATTGAAAAAGAGGGGCGCAAACAGTTTCTTTATCAACTTGATTCTCAACATGGCGGCGCACAAAAACGTGGTTTTGCGACAAACAACCTATTTCAGGTGGTACTGGATCAGATTCAAGAACAGCATATAACTGATTTGGTACAAATCTCAAACAAGGTTATTGTCAATATTCGCCACATTGAAGGCTTTTCTGGAAAAGGAAAAAAATATCAAGTATATCTGAGTGGACGGGGGCAAAATATTCCACTACCAGTGGCGTACCCATATTTAAAAACGCTCAAAAATCGATTCGGAGATCCGTTACCGACGAGAACTTAAGCTTGCTGGCAGTTCGATTTCACCAATGATACCGATTGTTCCCATGGATACAATAAGGCATGCGCAAGAGGCTAAGAGAGTGCCGATGGTTGATAAAAGTTTCTTTTTCATTCGATTTTATCTCCTTTCTTAGGAATCCATAGCTGAGCCGTTTGAAACAGTAATGTATAGAACCCAATAGATACATAAGTTTCAGGTAGCGCAGCGATTTCAAAAATAACAAGCCATATACTTATGGCTATTATATAGAAACATCGCAAAATGCAGATGGTTCTATGTTTAGTAATAGGACGAAAAGCAGGAGTATATGGAATATGAGGAAGGGCGCCAATGGACATGATCCATAGGACTATAAGTGCTGAAGAAGTAGGGGACGGAAGTAAAGGAGAGAGATAAATGAGAAATAAAAACATGATTAGACTGGCAAAGAAGCACCCCCAAAAGGTTTTAGCATGGACACCTCCGGAGCACCAACGGATGGGGAGTAATAGGAGTAGGGCAAAACCAAAAAGCTGTACGGTACCTAAAATGGAAAATAGGACTGTGTATATTACTATTTTGGCTCCTTCATTTAATATGGAGTGAAGGGAGTATTCCATGTATTCTATCATTTGAGACGACAAAATATTGTGCTTTTGGTAATAGCTGGCTAAAGCTTTAGCAGGATGTGTCATGATTCACAAGTTCCTTTCATTGGGTTTATAGGTACATTTAGTGCTTGAAGTATAAGGTTAATGAAGGTAAAAGGAGAAACTCACTATGTTCAACTTTATCGCTGTAGAAATGGAAATATTTTCCATAATTATATTTTCAATGCTTGTATATGTCAAGAAAATTCGTTCGACAAATATTGTCATTTGTGTGTGTTTGTCTCTTATTTATGCGTTTATGAATCAAATCATTTCAACGATTCCTGTTTTTATTCATTATATTATCTTGACTCTTCTGCTTATTGTGTTGCATAGAGAAGAATCGATAAAAATCGCGCCGTTTGCTTCCCTTGTGTCCTATGCAGGGTTAATATATTTTCAGGTTATCTGTTTGAGATTTTTTTCTGCTGAATGGCTAGAGGCTCATTATGATCTAGCTGGCTTGATTATTAATGTTATTATATTGGTAATTGCGATTCTATTGTACATCTTGTTTTCTAAACTACACGTGGACATTCAATTTAATCATTTGCGGGTTTGGCAAGTTGTATTTGCTTCTTTTATTGCAATTGCCGTCCTTCTTTTCTGTTATATTTATAAACCCATTTTGGAAGCTAAATATTATATTGCAACAGATATATGGATGGGTTTTGTCGGAGCTATTTTATTGGCTGTGCTCGTTTTGGAAAGGCAGTCTGATAAGGTGAAAAATAAAAGAATTATACGGGCTTTAAAGGAAAAGCTAACCTGGGAGTATGAATATAACCATGATATGGCTAAAGAGCTGAAAGTGATGCAGTATGCGAATTCAGATTTTATAGAGGAATTTCAGCAGGAGTATAACTTTAAACTATGTTTGGAAAGGTTACCCCATATTGTTCAGGGAATTATGCGAGCATATTTTCAAACGTGTATGGAGAAGCAGATTGACTTACAGTTAGAGGTACCGGAGCCCGTGTTAGATTGGCCGGCTACGTCTAAAGATACCATTTGCATTTTAGGCAATTTGTTGGAAAATGCAGTGGAAGCGGTGGAGAATTTACCATTAGAAGAAAGGTACATTCGAATTGTTATGGATCAGTCAGACAACATGTGGACCCGTATTACTGTCTGCAATTCGTGCCTAGAGTCTTCTGCTTTAAAGGAAGAAACGCTTTTTCAGCGAGGGGTTAGCACTAAACAAGGAGAAGGGCGAGGGTATGGTTTATTTCTGATCTCTAAAAAAGCAAAAAAATATCATGGAGAAGTACGTATGGAAATGGAAAAAGGTTTATGTGTTATTTGTGTAGACTTGTTGAAAAGTAAATAGATTAAATAAACGACAAAAAACGGAAACCCCTTCCTCTTTTTGTAAATACTTACAAAAAATACTTGATTTGTATTGTACTATTTGGATATTTATGATATAGTACAAATCAAGGAATCATTCTACGGCATGACGAGTGGTCGCATGTGACGGGAGAGGTTCTATATATGGCTTTTGTTTATTGGCATAGTATGTATTGTATATGTCAAATGGCGAAGCCATGTTTTTTATTATGGGAAGTAAGGGGGGGAAGCTATGATCTATGCAATACAAATTCAAGCTAATCAAGAAAGAAAGATCTGTGATTTAATCAATGCTACTGTCTCTAAAGAATTGTATACTGAATGTTTCTGGCTAAGACAAGAAAGATCTAAAAAAAGAAATGGAAGAAGAATTATTGTTTGCTTGCCTTTATTTACAGGATATCTTTTTATGAACACGAATCAGATTGAAGAGGTCATGTGTCAACTAAAAAAAATTCCAGAGCTAACCAAAGTACTTGGCGTTGGACAAGAGATTGTTCCGCTTTCTGAAGAGGATAACCACTTTATAGCACGCGGCGGAGCAGATCATATTTATAGAATTAATAAAGGATTTATGAGAGGAGAATATGTTCAAATAGAGGAAGGAGCATTTGCAGGGTATTATGGAAAAATGGAGAAAGTGGACAGACACAATCGGTATGGCATTATGAGAACGAATTTATTTGAGAGAGAGATAGAGTTGGAGATAGGGTTACTTATTTATGATAGAGTGTAGCTTGTATGAGTTTTCTAGGAGAAGTATATAATTTCAAACGGTATATGGTTCTTAAGACTTATGTACCACTTATAAAAAGACAGTGGAATGGAGATCAAAATGAAAAATTCGAAATATAATTTTACATTATTTGAAGGAAAAGACTATATTGTATGTAATTTATTATCGGGAAAATTTGTGAAGTTTCCTGGATGTTTTGCGGAAAAAGCATATGATATTTTAGAAAATTCTTATATTGATGACGTAAAATCTCCTTTATATAATTATATGATATCAAATGGATTTTTAGTTGAAGAAACAGTGGACGAAGAAAAAGAATGTGAAAAAAATTACACGCATTTTTGGATAATAGTGTTCTAGAACTTATAATTTTTCCTACAATGTCATGTGATTTAAAATGTATATATTGTTATGAAGATCACGAAGCTCTTTTTATGAATGATGATGTGGAAAATAGTATTGTACTTTTTTTAGAAAATAATTTAGACAAGTATAAAGGGTTACATATTGACTGGTTTGGTGGCGAACCTCTATGTGCCGTTGATAGAATCACTTCATTAAGTAAACGCATGATGGATGTATGTGCAGCGAAAAGAAAACCATATATTGCAGGTATGACAACAAACGGATATGCTTTAACACCAGATTTGTTTAAAAAATTACGAAAATTAAACATTATAGATTATCAAATAACTATAGATGGGCCTCGAGATATTCATAATCAACAAAGACCTACTCATAATGGTTTGCCTTCATATGAAACAATCATAGATAATTTGTCAAAGATTCGAGATCAAAATACAAATGGTAGTTATAGTATTACTATACGAACTAATTTTACAAAAGAAATACAAGCCAGAATAAAAGAATTTATTGATTTTATGGCAGAGAGCTTTGGGCATAATCAGCATTTTTCTTTTCTTTGGAAGACAGTAGGGAATTATGGTGGCAATAGTGTGAAATCGATTGAAAAATCGTTATTAAATGGAATAGATGAACTAAATAGGTATAGGCTTTATGCTATAGAAAAAGGAATGAGTTTTTTAGTAGATAGAAATAGATTAAAGATAGGAGGGGCAATTTGCTATGGAAGAATGAAAAATTCTTTTGTAATTACACCGGAAGGAAAGCTAATGAAATGTACGGTTGCGTTAGAGATGAAAGAAAATCAAATTGGTTATCTTAATGCAAATGGGGAGATGGTTTTTAATAGCAATTTGCTTTTTATGATCAACCCAGTTGAATGTAAAAATATGGTATGTAAAAAACGTCCAATTTGTTCTGGAGCACCTTGTCCAATAAGGAGCATTGAAAAAAGTGATGAGCAATGTTTCTGGAGTGAAGCTGAAGTTTATGATACAATAAGATTTTTAGCACGAGATAAAAGAGTAATAACTGTATATTCGGAGGAGTCATAAAATGAATATGACAATAAATGCTTTAGAGAATTTATTAGAGAGCGTTGGGATAATTTATGATATAAATAGTCCTTTGGAAAAAATAGAAATAGAAGATTCACTTCAATATATTTCTGCAATTGTAGAAATTGAAAATTATTTTGATATTGATTTTCCAGATGAGTATTTGGATGGTAGTGCTTTTGAGTCATTGTCATTTTTATATGAAATTATAATGATCGAAGTTAAGAAGAAAGCGAGTAATAATGAAAATTGCAGTTGTTGATACAGGGATATTTTTGAATCATCCCTTGTTTTTAGATAAAAAAATTAATGGTTATTCCATTAAAAAGAAAAATGGGAAGATAGTAGTAGATAATAATATAGAAGATGAACAAGGACATGGTACGGCAGTTGCAAGTATCCTATTTAAAGAAACTGATAATGTTGAGATTATTCCAATCAAGATATTTTTTGACGGGGATTTTGTAACAGAGCCGGATCTAATGATTGCTGCATTAAATCATATAAAAACCATTGAATGCAATATTGTATTATTATCGTTGGGGATTACAGGCCTTTTACCCGATGAAATAAAAAAAATTAAAAATTTATGTGATGAAATTAATAATAAAGGGATTCTTATTGTTTCGGCATTCGATAATTACGGTGCTCTTTCATATCCTGCATGTTTACCTAATGTGATTGGGGTTGACGGAGACGAAGATCTTATTCATATAAACGATTATTATGTTGCAGATGATGATGGAATCATAGATGTTTATGGGAGAAGTGGAATTCAAAGAGTTGCTTGGATAAAACCATTATATAGATTGGTAATTGGAACTAGTTTTGCAGCGGCACATGTCGTTGCACAAATTTGCAAATTGGCAGAACATCATTTTTTTATGTCAAAAGATAAAGTTATGCAAATTTTGAAAGAAAATGCAAAAAAAGTTTATACTGCTAAACAAGAGTATAATACTTTTGCAAAATTTGGTGATATAAAGAAAGCTGCCATATATCCATATAATAAAGAAATGCATAGTTTGATTCGATATGAGAACTTGTTGAATTTTTCAATAGAAAAAGTGTATGATGAAAGAAAGAGAGGATTAATAGGAAAATCAGCACAATCTATTATTATAGCTGATTGCGAAACAGGTCTGTCATTTTACAGCCAGAAGGAGCAGAAACAGAGTTATTCAGGCAATGTATAGTAGAAAACGGATGGGAATGCAGAAAATCCTGTGTTGTAAGATAAGCAGATGG
>CALWPV010000052.1 GCA_944383515.1 uncultured Clostridia bacterium | reverse complement strand
CGCCACACCGGCTTATTCGTTCCGAGCCTTGCGGCTCGGAACGAAGTAAGAATTCCGCCGGAATTCTTACGGTAATTCTGAAACATTCTAAGCCTTGCGGCTCGGAACGGTATTACAGATTATACCATAAGATCTTTTTAGCGTCAATAATATATTTAAAAAAGTAGATCATTGGCCGCTATCTTGCACGTAAATAACGCGCACTTCAGGCTCAGCCGGTTTTTCCGGTTCGGGCGCTTTATCGCGATTCGCAAAGAATTTTTCCGCAACCTGCGGGAACAGAGCGTAGCTCAAAACGTCTTCTTCCTTCTTCGCACGATCGCCCAGTTCTTTTTTGTATTTCTCCATTTCGGGCTCCAGGAGATCAGCCGGGCGGCAGGTAATGACTTCGGCATTACCAATCGCCTTTTTACGCACTTCTTCGTTAACCGGCGCCGGAAGCTCACCATATTCGCCACGCAGCAGGCCCTTCGACTCTTTGGTAATCATTTTGTAGCGCTCACCAGCCAAAACATTCAGCACCGCCTGAGAACCGACAATCTGGCTTGTAGGCGTTACCAGCGGCGGATAACCGAAATCCTTACGAACTTTCGGAACCTCGGCCAGTACTTCATAATACTTATCTTCCGCATTCGCCTGCTTCAGCTGCGATAACAGGTTAGAAAGCATACCGCCGGGCACCTGGTATAACAGCGTGTTGGTATCTACATGCAAAACTTTTGTATTCAAAATACCATCGTCCTGCAGCTTCTGAGCGACGCCGCGGAAGTGCTCCGCCGCTTTGCTCATGGCTTCCAGATCCAGACCCGTATCCCTATCGGTTCCTTTCAAAGAAGCAACCAGAGATTCGGTTGTCGGCTGCGAGGTACCATTCGCCATGGGCGACAAGGCCGTATCTACAATGTCAATACCGGCTTCTGCCGCCTTCAGATAAATCATATCACCTGTACCAGTAGTATTATGCGTATGCAAGTGCAGCGGCACGCTCAGCTCGCTCTTCAGCCGTTTCACCAAACTGTAGGCGTCATACGGCAACAACAGGTTAGCCATATCTTTAATACAGATCGTATCTGCGCCCATATCCTGCAGTTTGCAGGCCAGGCGAACAAAATAATCTTCGTCATGCACCGGGCTTACGGTATAGCTAATCGTTGCCTCTACAATACCGCCGTAAAATTTGGTATATTTCATAGCCGCTTCCATGTTGCGCGGGTCGTTCAGCGCGTCGAAAATACGAACCACGTCAATACCGTTCTCAATCGACTTTTTGCAGAACTCCTCGACAACGTCATCGGCATAATGCTTGTAGCCCAGAAGATTCTGGCCGCGCAGCAGCATTTGCAGTTTGGTTTTCGGCATTGCTTTACGCAGTGTACGCAGACGCTCCCACGGATCCTCATTCAAGAAACGCATACAGGTATCGAAGGTTGCGCCTCCCCAACACTCGATCGACCAATAGCCGATATTATCAAGAATTTCGCATGCCGGCAGCATATCCTCTAGCCGCATTCTGGTTGCGGCCTGCGATTGATGCGCGTCACGCAAAATGGTATCTGTAATTTTTAACGGATTTTTCGCCATTTTAACCTCCATTCCGAAGCGCCTTAGCACTAAGGCTGCGGGCGCAAGTTTTTACTTTACGCCCGCAAAAAAGCTATTGACAGCGCTTCGATACAAATCACTTTTTCCTCTATTTAGACTATATCCTTAGGCGCCAAACAGAGCGAGCAGTACACCAGCCGCAATGGCGGAACCGATAACGCCGGCTACATTGGGACCCATAGCGTGCATCAGCAGGAAGTTGCCAGGTTTTGCTTTCTGCCCCTCTACATTAGAAACACGGGCAGCCATCGGCACTGCCGATACACCGGCCGAACCGATCAGCGGATTGATCTTTTCTTTACAGAAGAGATTCATAATCTTGGCCAGCAGAACACCACCGGCGGTTCCAAATCCGAACGCAATGACACCCATTGCCAAAATGCCTAAGGTTCTGAACGTTAAAAATGTCTCTGCTGTCGCCGTTGCACCTACTGAAATACCAAGGAAAATGGTTACAATGTTCATTAGCTCGTTCTGAGCTGTTTTGGACAACCGATCGACCATGCCGCTTTCTTTCATTAAGTTACCCAACATAAGCGCGCCGATCAGCGGAGCCGCATCCGGCACGAGAAGGGCTACGAAAACCGTAACCACAATCGGGAATACAATTTTCTCGACTTTTTTCACCGGCCGCAGCTGTTTCATTTCAATACGGCGTTCTTCCTTCGTAGTCAGCGCTCTCATAATCGGAGGCTGAATAACGGGAACCAGCGCCATATAAGAATATGCGGCAACCGCAATCGGGCCGAGAAGTTCGGGTGCCAATCGGGTGGTTACGTAAATAGCAGTAGGACCATCAGCGCCTCCAATGATACCAATTGCTGAAGCTTCGCTGGGAGTAAATCCGATCAAATTGGCGCCAATATATGTTAGGAAAATACCCAACTGCGCAGCCGCGCCAAGAAGCAAGCTCTTGGGGTTGGCAATCAACGGTCCAAAATCGGTCATCGCACCGACCCCTAAGAAAATCAGGGACGGATAAATACCCAGCTTAACACCTAAATACAAAAAGTCAATTAAACCGAAATTTGCAACCTGATCCCAGTGCACCTGACCACCGGAGAAGAACTCCGCATGATACATGCCTGCGCCAGGCAGATTGGTGAGTAACATACCAAATGCAATCGGTAACAGAAGAAGAGGCTCAAAGCCCTTTTTGATCGCCAGATACATCAAGACGAAGGCGATCAGCATCATGATAAACACACGCGGATCGTCGAAGAGCAACGCAAAGCCTGTCTCCTGTAGGAAATTATTGATTACTTCCATAAAGACAGCTCCTTATCTATTCTTTCTTTGCGGCTCTTATTCCAGCACGCAAAGAACCGTGCCACTCTCTACGGAAGCACCTTTGTCCACATTAACAGAAACAACTTTACCAGCTCTGGGAGCCATGATCTCATTCTCCATTTTCATTGCTTCCAGAATCATCAGTACCTGACCTTCGCTAACCGTAGTGCCAACAGATACCTGCACGTCCAAAATCGTACCGGGCATCGGGCTGGTAATCGTCTCGCCCTGAACCGGAGCCGCCGGTGCTGCCGGAGCGGGAGTAGGAGCTGCCGGTGCTGCAGGAGCGGGAGTAGGAGCTGCCGGTGCCGCAGGAGCGGGAGCTGCCTTAGGCGCAAAGTTCTCGCCCTCTTTTAACGCTTCTAACGTAATTTCATAATCGGTACCGTTGACATTAACGCGATACTTTTTCATTTTCATTTCTTCCTTTCTTAAGTTCAAAAATTAGATTTGTTTAATAGAGATAATTTGAATCTTAGATACGTCGGTACCCAGATCCTCCGCTATGGCTGCCGAAACAGCGGCCACAAACTCTGCGCGGTTGGGAATTTCGCTTGGCACAGGCGCCGCAGTCGGGGTGGCCGGTACAGGCGCGGGCGTAGGAATAACCGTTTTTTCCGGCTCATTTTTATTCATTCCAATCAAAATGCTCATCAGTTTGATCAGCAGAATGATTGCAATTAAACCAACGAAAACAGTTCCCATACCCATGCAGACAACGAAAACTCCTGAAACTTCTGGCATGGTTGTTCCTCCTTTCACCAGCATTTATGATAATACTCGAGACGGTCTTCTATTAAAGGCCAACTCTAACGCATTTTATCAAATTACCTACCATGATACCACTTTTTAAAAAAGATTTCAATATTGTTTAAGACAAAATGCCAGCAAAATTTGAATTGCCATATTGACTGGTAATTTTTTACTTTAGTCTTTGAATTAACCCTCTGCCGATTCCGGTAATCCGTGCTAGCTGCTGTATACTAATTTCTTCTTGAAAGCGTAGCGTTCTGAGCATATTTTTAACCTCGTCGCTCTCTAGTTCACGAACTTCTTTTACGCCCCGCCTCTCTAATTCTCTTTGCAGTGCCTCTCTGGCTTCTTCGTCGCTCCGACCATAGCGCAGCGGCACTTCCTCCAAAAAATGTTTTTCTTCTCGCGTCTCTTCTTGCATATAGGCCGCGTAACCGCCTCCAAAATGCAGACTATCTAGCAAAAGCCGGCTGTCGATCAGGCTATCGCCGGTTATATATAGCCGATAACTGCTCCAGGGGTAGTCTTCCATATGAGACACCAGCCCCTGGCGCACCGGTTCCTGGTGAATATAGCGCACAGCTTCTAGCAACTCCTGTTCGCTTTGCAGCGGCTCACTCATATATCGCCCACGAAAAATCGCTTTGCCGCCTTGCCTCTCCGGGTGTGCCGCCCGGTACCAATAAGCATAGCTTACCCCGACTCGCCGCATAAAACTCGAAACATCTTCTTCCTCTGTTTCTTGCAGCACTACATGTAAATGATTGTCTAAAATACAATACGCATAAAGCCTAATCTGCGTCTTTTCTTTATAACGAAGAAGCGTGTCGATATAGAGTTCTTTATCGCTATCGAGCGCAAAAATATGCTCACGCCGTTTTCCCTGTACCACAATATGGTGCAGGCCCTGCTCTTCCCGCTGCCGCGCTGTTCTTGGCATACTAAACCCTCCTTTAGGCAATTTCGCTCGGTTTTTATCATTGTATGCCTTATTATAGGGAAAACACCTGGCCCTCTCCAGCGCTTGGTACTACAAAAAAAGCCAAAACCCGACATACTATGAAGGGTTTTGACTTTTTCTTTTTTATTCTTCCGCCGAAGACGGCGCAAACAGCGCCTCGGCAAATTCCCGGGCATTAAACGGCCGCAAATCCTCTATGCCTTCACCAACGCCAATGTATTTGACCGGAATGCCCAGTTCATTCATAATACCAATAACCACGCCGCCCTTCGCCGTGCTATCTAGCTTGGTTAGCACAATACCCGTAATCGGCGCCACCTGTGCAAAAAGTTTGGCCTGGCTAAGCGCATTTTGTCCTGTCGTTGCGTCTAAAACCAGAAGCACTTCCCGGTGCGCCGTTGGAAATTCGCGCTCCAAAATGCGGTTAATCTTGCCTAGCTCCTCCATGAGATTTTTCTTATTATGCAACCGGCCGGCCGTATCGCAGATCAGTACGTCGGCCCAGCGTGAGTGCGTAATATCCGCCGCGTCATATACCACCGCGCCCGGGTCCGACCCTTCCTTATGGCAAACAATTTCTACGCCGGCTCGGTCGGCCCACACCTTTAATTGATCAATGGCCGCCGCCCGGAAGGTATCCGCAGCCGCCAAAATCACATGGTGCCCCGCTTCCTTCAGCTGATATGCCATTTTTCCAATGCTGGTGGTTTTACCGGCTCCATTAACGCCAATCACCAAAATAACGTTGGTCATGCCGTTTACCACAATATCCGGATTTTGCGTCTCCAGAATGCGGCTGATTTCTTCTTTAAAGAGCTCGTACACCTCGTCCGTTCTCTGCAGTTTTCGCTCTTTTGCCTTGGTTCGCAGCGTTTCTACCACCTGCACCGCGGTTTCCATACCCATATCTCCCAAAATCAGCGATTCTTCCAGTTCTTCGTAAAAATCCTCACCGATCTCTTCATATGAGCTGAACACGCTGCCAATGTTGCCCATAATGCTATTGCGCGTTTTTTCTAGTCCCTTTTTCAGCTTGTCAAATAATCCCATTGCACCCTCCTATGCTTGAAACTGCACCGAAATGCATTTAGAAATACCCTTTTCTTCCATGGTTACGCCATACATTGTATCCGCTACCTCCATTGTGCCTTTTCGGTGCGTAATAATAATAAACTGCGTATTTTCGCTCATTTCTTTGAGGTACTGCGCATAGCGCCCCACGTTCGCGTCATCCAGCGCCGCCTCAATCTCGTCTAAAATACAAAACGGAGCCGGATTCAGCTGCTGAATCGCAAATAACAGCGAAATCGCCGTAAGCGCTCGTTCGCCGCCCGAAAGCAGCATCATGCTCTGTAGCTTCTTGCCCGGCGGCTGTGCGATAATCTCGATCCCCGCCTCCAGCGCATTCTCTCCCTCGGCCAGCCGCAAAATTCCTCTGCCGCCGCCAAATAGCTTCTGAAACACCTGATTAAACGACTCTGCAATAGCTGCAAAGCCTTCCGTAAACTGCTCTTCCATCTTCCGGGTTAGCTGCTCGATTAGTTCACGCAGCTTCTCTTCCGCACTAGCAATATCGTCTTTCTGACCGCTCAAAAATTCAATACGCTCGCGGAGCGTAAGAAGCTCCGTAATGGCCTCTACGTTAACATGCCCCAGAGCCCGAATGGCTTCTTTGATCTGGCCAATTTTTTTCTTTAAGACGCTTTGCGTCCCCAGCGACGCCGGCTGCGCCTGCTCTTCCCACAGACGCCGCGCCGCGCCATAGGTTAACTCATACTCCTGCCACATGGCATCCTGTAAATCGGTTAAGTCCTTACGAGCCCGGCCTTCTTGGTTTTCCAGTCTTACCTGCTCTTTTTCCAGCGCGCTGAAAATACGCAGCGCTTCTTCTGCCTCTTGCAGACTCGACGCTTTTTCCCGGTCTTTGGCCTGCCACTGCGCCTCCATCTGCAGCAGACCGGCCTCTTTTTCGTCAATGCTGCGCCCCAGCGCTTCCTGGCGCTGCTCAATGGCAGCAATTTCTGCTTGGGCCTGCTTCTGAGCCTGCCGGCGCTCATTCGTATCTTCTAAAATGGTATCCGCTTCCTGGCTCAAGCTCTCCATTTCCTGTTTTTCCCATTCCATGGTTCGCTCTAAGAACTGCTGCTGCTGCCTCAAACCACCAAGATCCAGCTTTTTCTGGCTCAGCTGTCCTTTTTCCGCTTCAATCTGTCCGCTTAGTACAAGTGACGCATTGCGCTTTTGCTGTTCTTGGTCCAGGTGCTTTTGCTGCTCTTTTTCCAGTTTCTCCAGCTGCCTTCTGCTCTCTTTGGCCTCTTCTTCATGCGCTTTACGGGACAGCTGCATTTCACTGCGGTTTCCTTCCGTATCGGCTAGTTCCTGCTCGGCATGTTCAAATAAAAACTGCTGCTTTTCGCATTCCTGCCTTGCCTGCTGGAGCAACTCCCCTAAAGTCCGCAAGCGCTCCTGGCTCTGCGTAAGCGCCGCCGTTACGTCTTGCCGGGTTTTAGAATACCCAGAAAGCGTTTCCTGAACCATGCGCCCCTGCGCACGTCTTTGTTCTAACTGACGCTTAAGCTCGTCAATTTCTCCTTTTCGGCTCAAAATACCATGCCCGCGAGACTGCTGGCTACCTCCGGTAATTGAACCGCCCGTATTAAAGATATCGCCCTTTAACGTAACCACGCGCAGCGAATTTTTAAACCGCCTAGCCACCTGGCTGGCACTGTCAAAATCCTCGGCCACCACTACATTACCCAGCTGCCGTGTCATAATCTTTCGGTATTCCGGCGCGTAAGAAACAAGTTCGTAGCCAAATCCGATTACCCCCGGCATCGCCTTTACGGCCGCTTCATTGGCAAAGGTACTGCGTTCGGTTACAAAGTCCAGCGGCAAAAACGTTGCTCTGCCTTTTTTCGATCGGCGCAATATTTCGATCAAATCTTTCGCATCGTCCGCTCGATCCACAATAATGTTCTGAATTGCTGCTCCTAATGCAATTTCAATGGCCAGCGCGTACGCCGTTGGTACCTGAATGACATCGGCCAGCGTCCCATGCACCGCCTGAAACTGCTGCGGGTTTTGTTTTTTCAGCTGCATAATGGCTTTCACGCTGCCACTAAAACCCTCGTATTCTGTTTCCATTCCACGGAGCCATTGCATGCGGCTTTGCAAATCTCGCATATTCAAAATCAGCTCTTGCTGCTTCTGCTGCGCCTGCCGAATATCGGTTTTTACCTTCTCCAGCTGCCCTTCCAGGCTAGCGTGCTCCGTTTGCTGCGTTTGCTGCTCCGCCTCCAATTTGTCACGTTTTTCTATGGCCTCCTGCAGCGTTTGTTTTTGCGTCTGGCGCTGTGCTTGCAGCTGCGCCCGGCGGTTTTCCAGATCTTCCTGCCGGCTCATCTCCTGTTCCAGCATAACCTGCAAGCGCTCCGTCTGGCTTCTTAATTTAACCAGCTCTTCTGTTAGCGCCTCTGCTCGCTGCCTAGCTTCTTCATGCGCCGCCTGCAGCGCTTCCAGGTCTTGCTGCTTTTGCGCTAAACGCTCAGCAAACTGCGCATAATCCGCCTCGCCCTGTGTAATCTGCGTAAGAAGCTCCTGCCTCTTTTGTTCTTCTTTCTGCACGGTTTGCACCCGGTTATGCAGTTTTTCTTTCACATCGGCAAGGCGCTGCGCAAGCAGTGCCAGTTCTCGTTTGCTGCTTTCTATTTGCTCTTGCAGCACCCGTTTATCGCCTTCGCCCGCTTCCTGCCTTAGCTGCATATCATGCCGTGCCTGATTCAAACGATTCATCTCGACACGCGCCGTTTCCGCTTCTTCGGCTAGCCGCGCCGATTTTCTCTTTGCCTCTTCCTGCCTTCTGCGCGCGCTCTCTAGCTGCTCATTCAAATCGGCCAGCTGCGTACTTAAACGAGTGGCCTGTTCACTCAGCTGCTCATATTCTTGTAAGAAAAACGCTACGTCATAGGTCTTAAGCTCATTTTTAAGCGCCAAATACTGCTCCGCTGTTTGCGCCTGTTTCTCTAAAGGCTCCAGGCGTGCTGTGAGCTCTCCCAAAATATCTTGGACGCGGCTTAAATGATCGGCCTCTTCTTGCAGTTGCTTTTCGGCCTGCTCTTTACGCGTCTTATATTTCACAATGCCGGCGGCCTCTTCAAAAACCATACGCCGATCCTGCGGCTTGGTACTGAGCAGCTGATCAATCTGCCCCTGGCCAATCACGCTATAACCGTCTTTGCCAATGCCCGTGTCCATTAAAAGCTCCTGTACGTCCCGCAAACGGCAGCGACTGCCGTTCAGCGTATATTCGCTTTCTCCGGACCGATACACTCTTCGGCTAATGGCTACTTCTTCGTAATCTACAGCCATTTTCCGGTCATGATTATCTAGTACCAGCGTCACCTGCGCGAAGCCCACGGGTTTTCGCCGCTCCGTACCGGCAAATATAACATCTTCCATTTTAGCGCCGCGCAGCGTTTTGGCACTCTGCTCTCCCAGCACCCAGCGCACCGCATCGGAAATATTGCTTTTTCCGCTGCCGTTAGGGCCTACAATGGCCGTAATGCCTTTGCCAAATTCAACCTGAATCTTCTCCGGGAAAGACTTAAAGCCCATAATCTCTACTCGTTTTAATTCCATAGATTCTCCTGTTTCAGCCACTTAAGGGCCTGCTCCGCAGCCATCTGCGCAGCGGCCTTCTTCGTTTTACCGCTGGCGCGGCAAATCTGTTTAGATTCCAGCCATATCTCCATGGTAAATGTACGGTCATGTGGCGGTCCTGTCATTTCGACCATGCGATACTCCGGACTTCCCAGCCCTTTTTTCTGCAAAACCTCCTGGAGCGTCGATTTATAATCCGTCTGATTCTCCTGCGGAACCTTACGCCAGTGCTCCCAAACAAGCCGGGCAATGACCTGCTTAGCCTTTTCCAAACCGCCGTCCTGATAAACGGCGCCAATTACGGCCTCCACCACGTCGCATAAAATCGAGCTGCGATCAGCACCGCCCGTTTTCTCTTCTCCGCGGCTAAACAAGATAAACTCACCAAAAGAAAGTGTTCTCGCTATGTATGAAAGCGATGCTTCACACACGATAGTCGCTCTGGTTTTAGTCAATTTACCTTCCGGCCAGTCGGGGTAGGCCCGAAATAACATTTCCGACGTACATAGCTCCAGCACGGCATCGCCTAAAAACTCCAGCCTCTCATAATTGCTAACCGTTTGCCCGGCTTGCTGTGCCAGCTCTTTACTAAATGAAGAATGCGTTAGCGCCTGCACAAGCCAGGCCTTATCTTGAAATGCGTATCCAATAATCGTTTCAAATTGCCTCAGCTTGGTTTCGCTCAAGTATCTTACCATACCTTCACCCTTCCCTTATACAAAGGGCAGGCCGCAGCCCCGCGCCCTGCCCGCCAGATAATTTTTACCATTCTGTAACGCTGTTTACAACGTCTTCTACCGTTTTAATCTGCCACATATCTTGTAGCTCATATTCAACGCCAAATTCAGCCTCGCAAGCCATGAGCAGCTGCGTAATAGAAGTCTCATCCATTTCCAGATCTTCCTTCAGGTTCATGTCTTCTCTGACTTCCTGCGGACTGATATCCATTTCCTCGGCAATGATTTCCTGAATAATCGCTAGCGGTTCTCTGTCCATTCTTATTTCTCCTCTGCCAGTTTCGATTGAATTTCTGCATTCACACCCGATTGAATAAAACGAACACATTGCCGAATCGCGCTGGCAATAGCTATATCGTTGGAGTTTCCATGCGCTTTAATAACGGCGCCGTCTACGCCCAGCAGCGGCGTACCGCCGACAGCGCGCGGATCCAGATCTTCTTTCAGCTTTTTCAGCGCCGGTTTAACCAAAAGCGCCCCTAATTTAATGCGAAAGCTGGAATACAGCTCTTTTTTCAGCTTTTTCATAATGAAGTTTACAACGCCTTCTGTATTTTTCAAAAGGACGTTACCGGCAAAACCATCGGTAACGACAATATGCACGTCGCCGCTAAATACCTCGCGCGCTTCTATGTTGCCGACAAAATTCATTTCTTCCTGCGACTGCAGCATTTCGTAGGCCTCTTTGACCAGCGCATTTCCTTTGCCAGCCTCCACGCCAACATTCAAAAGCCCCACTTTCGGATTCGCAATGCCGTATTGTTTGGTAAAGTAAATTTGGCACATTTTAGCAAACTGAAGCAAGTAGGCCGGTTTGCTATCCATATTCGCGCCCACATCAAGCACCAGCGTAGGAATGTCTCCGGTAGGAAACGCTACCGTAAGCGCCGGTCTGAGCACGCCCTGAATGCGGCCAACCAAAAGCGTAGCGCCCGAAAGCACCGCTCCCGTATTGCCGGCCGACACCAGACCGTCCACTTCTTTTTTCTTTACCATATTAAGCGCCACCACCAGTGACGAATCTTTCTTTTTGCGAATGGCGGTAGCCGGTGAATGTTCTTCGTTTTCTACCACCTCCGTTGTCGCCACTATGCGTAAACGGGATGAATCATACGTCTTACCAGCTAATTCTCTCTGAATTACCTCTGGTTTTCCGGTTAACACTAAAGAAAGCTCCGGATCCTGCTCCAGCGCTAATAACGCGCCGCCTACCGGCGCCTGTGGCGCCTCGTCGCCGCCCATTGCGTCAACCACGATTGTATAGGCCAAATTGATGCCCTCCTTCTTTCATAAGCGTATATTACCTCTGGTACTATACTAAATTTTATCTGTTTTGACAAGATCTTTTCGTATTTTCAAACGGCGCTATCGTGAATTTTCCTGCTTCTTTCATTTCTCCATAGCGAACGGCCGCCGCCAGATAATGAAGCAGCGCTCCCGTTTCCGGAATCAACAGCTCTTTGTCAAAAGCGTTATACGGCACCGACGAACGCCTCCTGCTCCCTTCATACTCATAATACGCCGCCAATATCTCAATCGGCAGCAAATAGTACTCCTGGTATGCGGTAAAATGAACCAGCAAAAAGGCCAGTCCGCCTTGTGCCGAGAACTCTTTCATAAAAGACACCTGATGCGGATGAATATTAGAAAAAGGTAAACTCTTTTTTCCGCACTCTTTCGCGTCAAAACAAATGGGGATGCCATGCATAACGCCAATATAATCCACCGTGCTTTTCTGCTCAAAATAGGCCAGCGTAATCACCCGCTTGCTTGAATTGATTTCAATAGGTTTAATCGGCGTAGGAATTTTCTGAATCAGAGCTAATCCTTCTTTCCGGTACTGCTCATTGGTTAAATTCAGTATTTCTTCCAGTGTGCTGCCGCGCAGCCCTCGCGTATTCCAATAGCTCATGATAAACCGCCTTCTTCCTGATACAGCGTCTCAATGCCGCAAAAAGCATTCCACTCTCCGGGAGACAGCTCGCCCTGCAATCCGTACCCTGTAATGACCGCTTTATTTAAGAAAAACAGCGTATACACCGGCAGCTCCTCCAGCATTTGGGTTGCCATTTGCTGTACCGCGTCCATTACCTCCTGATCGGAAGCCGCGCTGCTAAGCTGTGCCATACCATCCGCATACTGGGCTGCCTGAGCCAGCGTTATGGTTTGCCGTCGCAGTGCAATATCATATTCGCCGGAGGTAGTTAAAGTAACGCTTAACCCTGCTTCTTCCAGCTGTCTTTGTATGGTCTCCGCCGCCGCGCTTTGAATGGAATCCTGCGCGTCATAGAGCAGGCGCACCTGCGCCTGGCCACTTACCGCCATATCGCTTGCTTTTTTAACGTCGTATCCGTACTGTTTGCTTGCTTCCGGCTGATACCAGCTTCCCGGCCGAAATAACGTTTCGGTAATTTGCCCCTCGCCCCAGTACGCATCGCGCATAATTCTAACAGCGTCAAGCGCATACGCAACCTTCTGCCGGTTAGAGAGCACAGAGCTGAAACCGCCGGCCGTATGAAATTCAAGATAAAGCGCTTCGTAGCTGTTAAAGCGGTGCAGCGTAACATTTCTGGCATTGACATACGTGCCCCAGGAAGACTCTTCCATTCTCATTAAATTGGTACGCGTCGCTTCCAGGCACTGGCTAATGGTTTCTTCATTGGAAACAAA
>CALWPV010000051.1 GCA_944383515.1 uncultured Clostridia bacterium | reverse complement strand
AAGGATATCTGTTGCCCGGGCAAGGGACCATGTTTCCTACGATCGACGAGATTGAGACGCAGTGGGAGCCGTTTGCCCGCGTTTTTCTATGCAGTTTGCTGGGAAGCAATCAGAATGCGTTTTATATTCGGGACATTGTCCGGATTAACAGCCGGTCGATTCACGTGATGCAAGGCGATGAAAAAATGCTGCTCGATGAACTGCGTAGCAATGTTAAACTGGGGTATCGTACAGTACTGCTTACGGACAGCCTGCTGCGGGTGCAGCGCATGGTGGCGCGCCTGTTGGAAGAAGGGCTGCAGGCCTATGCGTATGAAAACCTGGACGAGATGCCGGTGAAGGGCAGTATTGCCGTGACTAAAGGCGCGCTGGGGAAGGGCTTTAGCTATCCGGAGGCGCTATTTGAAGTTATTTCCATGAAGGAGCTGAGTCAAAGCAGCCGGCGAAAATCGGGCAAGAAACGCCGTAAATTTAAGCAGGGACAAAAATTGAGCAGCTTTGCCGATTTGACGGTGGGCGACTATGTGGTTCATGAAAATCATGGCGTGGGTATTTATCATGGCATTGTTCAAATGGACGATGGCGATAGCAAACGGGATTATTTTAAAATTGTCTATAAAGACGGCGGCGTTTTATATGTCCCCACGACCTCGCTGGATTTGCTGCAAAAGTATGTGGCCGGAGAAGATGCGAAGCCGAAGCTGAATAAGCTGGCGGGCAACGACTGGCAAAGAGCTAAAAATAAAGTGCGCCAGGGTGTAGCAAAATTGGCGGAAGATCTAGTAGCGCTCTATGCAGAGAGGCAGGCCAAAACTGGTTATCAGTACGGACCGGATACGGTATGGCAAAAAGAATTTGAAGAATCGTTTCCTTTTGAAGAAACAGACGATCAGCTGGCGGCCATTGAAGATACGAAGCACGACATGGAAAGCCCACATATTATGGACCGCCTGATATGCGGCGACGTAGGGTATGGAAAAACAGAGGTGGCCATTCGCGCTGCGTTTAAAGCGGTGCAGGAAGGCAAACAGGTGGCTTTTTTGGCGCCAACGACGATTTTGGCGCAGCAGCATTATCAGACCTTTGTAAGCCGCATGCGGGAGTATCCGATTCATATTGCGCTGCTTTCAAGATTTCGGACGCCGAAACAGATTAAACAGGCGCTGGAAGGCGCTAGAACTGGAACGGTGGATATTCTTATTGGTACGCACCGGCTGCTGAGTAAAGATGTCTCGTTTAAGGATTTAGGCTTGCTGGTCGTTGACGAAGAACAGCGGTTTGGCGTGGCGCATAAAGAAAAAATGAAAGCGTTAAAGAAGGACGTGGACGTGCTGACACTTTCGGCAACGCCGATTCCGAGAACGCTTCATATGAGCCTTAACGGCATGCGGGATATGAGTTTGCTGGAAGAGGCGCCGCAGCATCGCCAGCCGATTCAAACCTATGTTATGGAAGAGGATAATCAGCTGATTCGCGAGGCGATCTATCGTGAGCTGGGGCGCGGCGGGCAGGTCTTTTATTTGCATAATCGAGTAGGCAATATTGAAGAAGTGGCAACGCAGGTGCAAACCATGGTACCGGAGGCCCGGGTTGCCTTTGCCCATGGGCAAATGAATGAGCGGGAACTGGAGCGCGTTATGCTGCGGTTTGTAGAAGGGGAAGTTGATGTACTTGTGTGCACAACCATTATTGAAACGGGTCTGGATATTGGTAATGCGAATACAATTATTGTAGAAAATGCGGACACCATGGGGCTGGCTCAGCTGTATCAGCTTCGCGGACGCGTAGGGCGCAGTACTCGTATGGCCTATGCTTATTTTCTGTATCGCCGCGGAAAAGTGCTGCAAGAGGTGGCTCAGAAACGGCTAGAAGCGATTGGCGAGCTAACAGAGTTTGGCAGTGGCTTTAAAATTGCCATGCGTGATTTGGAAATACGGGGAGCCGGCAATGTGCTGGGACCGGAGCAGCATGGCCACATGGGAGCAGTCGGTTATGAATTATACTGTAAGCTGTTGCAGGAAGCCATGGACCGGATCATGAAACGGCCGGTACAGGAACATTTTGAGACTACGGTGTATATAAAAGTGAGCGCCTATTTGCCTGCCAGTTATATTGTCAATGAAGGACAAAAGCTGGAGATTTATAAAAAGATTGCGGCTATTCAGACAGAAGAGGATTATATGGATATGCAAGACGAACTGATCGATCGCTTTTCGGATATGCCGCCCTGTGTTTGTAATTTGCTGGATATTTCGTATATTAAGGCCATGGCCAACCACGTGGGGTGCGATATGATCGAATATAAACAGGGCGCCCTGGTACTGCAGCTGCGGGAAGACGCCCCCATTGATCCCGGCAAGTTAACGGCGTATCTGAAAGAGCAAAAGGGAAATGCCCGCTTTGTTTCGGATCACGGCAAAGGCAAATTAAGCCGTAGAATCGAAGGCAGTGCCAAAGACGCGGTGCTGCTGGCCAGAATTAAGGAAGCCATGAAGGAAATCGAAGGGCTGCATCTGGAAGGAGAAAACCCATGAGGGTCAAAAAGGTTCCCCGCTGGGTAGGCGGACTCGTAGTCGTCTTGCTCCTTCTGGGTACGCTGATTTGGCTAAGCGGGCGAAGGCAGCAGCGGCCGGATCGCCTGCTGGTGCTGCAAGTAGCTGACCAGCCGGTATACGTTAATGAAGCTATGGTCTATTGGCGCCTGATGCAAGAAGAATTTGAGCGCCTGGGGTCGGAATCGGTGTGGGATTTAGAAATTTTGGGCGCCAGTCCGGAGCAAATCGCACTAGATCGCGTGCTGGAATCTATTGTAAGAATTAAGGTTTCTCAGCCGTTAACACGCCAGCTCACCGAGCAGGAAGAGAGCAAGGTGCAGGAAAAGGCGCAGCAGTTAGGCAACTGGCTAGGGGCTGATTTTATGGAAATGCATGCCATTGACGCCGAGCTGCTGGAGCAAATTGTAGAGGAAAACTATAAAGTATACTGCTATGAACAGGAAGTGCAGTTCTCGGCAGGCAGCAATGAGGAAGAGATTAATCAGAGATTGCAGGAGCAGTTTGCTAATTACGATTATTTAGACCAAGAGTACTATTTGAGTAAGGCGATGATTCGGACCATGATGTTTTATACGGGGCAATGGGTGGAGGACCAATGGGTCACTTACTCGGAGGCCCAGAAAGAGCTTATTCATGAAGAGGCTTGGCGTATTAAACGCATGGTGACGGCTGATAATTTCGTGAAAACGGCCAAGATGTACAGTGACAACTGGACAATGGCAGATAATCCTGTTTTTTCCTATGGCGCGGTGCAGCACGAGCAAAGCGACTACGGCTATGTCTATCGGGGGCAAATGGAGCCGGAGGTTTCGGAAGCAGTTTTTAACACAGGCTGGGGAAAAGTCAGCAATGTGCTGGAAACGGACTATGGCTATTTAATTGTCTATGTTATGGCCTTTAATGACGCGCAGGAATCGGATTATATTGCGTATGAAGAGCAGCTGGCGGCGGCTAAACAAGAGTTTAGGGAGCAGAGCATTGAAGAGCTTAAGAGTCAGCGGCTGGAGGAAGAGTGGCAGCGCTTAGAAACAGAAAGCGATGTGCAGCGCTTTGGGGTGGTGTTGTCCGAGTATATTGCCGAGCATACAGTTTAATAATTCTGTAAGAGCGATGTAAAATTTTCGTTTATTTCTTGACAATATCAGGAAAGCGCTGTACAATTAGAATGTACTTTTTATTTTACACTTATGGAGGTTGATTCCAATGGTTAAAGTTGCTATTAACGGTTTTGGTCGCATTGGTCGTCTGGCATTCAGACAGATGTTCGGTGCAGAAGGCTATGAAATCGTAGCGATCAATGACTTGACTGATCCTAAAATGTTGGCTCATCTGTTAAAGTACGATTCTTCTCAAGGTCGTTATGTGGGTCATGAAGTAAAAGCAGGTGAAGGTTCTATCGTAGTAGACGGAAAAGAAATCACTATTTATAAGAACCCCAATCCCGCTGAGCTGCCGTGGGGCGAGCTGGGCGTTGACGTTGTTCTGGAGTGCACCGGTTTCTTTGCTTCTAAAGCAAAAAGCCAGGCTCATATCGATGCAGGCGCGAAGAAGGTTGTTATTTCCGCTCCGGCCGGCAACGATCTGAAAACGGTTGTTTTCAGCGTTAATGAGAATACGCTTGACAAAGATGATCAGATCATCTCTGCTGCTTCCTGCACCACGAACTGCCTTGCTCCTATGGCCAAAGCACTGAATGATTTGGCTCCGATCAAGAGCGGTATCATGAGCACCATTCATGCATATACTGGCGACCAGATGATTCTGGATGGTCCCCATAGAAAGGGTGATCTTCGTCGTGCTCGTGCCGGCGCTGTGAACATTGTTCCTAACTCTACCGGTGCTGCAAAAGCAATTGGTCTGGTTATTCCGGAGCTGAACGGCAAACTGATCGGTTCTGCACAGCGTGTTCCGGTTCCGACTGGTTCTACGACGATCTTAACGGCTATCGTAGAAGGCCATGTAACGGTTGAGCAAATCAACGAGGCAATGAAAGCAGCTGCTTCTGAGTCCTTCGGTTACAACGAGGATCCGATCGTATCTTCTGATATTATCGGTATTACCTATGGCTCTCTGTTCGATGCTACGCAGACCATGGTTATCAATCTGGACAATGGCACCAGCGAGGTTCAGGTTGTTGCTTGGTATGATAACGAGAACTCTTATACCAGCCAGATGGTAAGAACCATTAAGTACTTTGCAGAGCTGTAAGAAGTGGTGTTTGTTAAAAACAGATAACATGCGCTTTTGCGTAATATAAAAAAGCTGCCGCATCTATTGATGCGGCAGCTTTTTTCTTGGGAAAAGTGAAATCAAATTCCCTTTTTTTTGACTGCGAATTAATTTTTTATGAACTTTTTGTAAAATCGAGGACACTTCCTGTTTTTTGTACGATAGTTATATATATAGGGGGGATTCGATTTGAAAAAGAAAAACTATGTTAGAAAACCCTGGGCCTTCGAGGAAGAGACATTAGACACCGTGCGCGCTCTGGCTCAGGCCCTGATTGACTGCACACTCAGCATTCGTGAAATTGAAGAAAAGCTTACCCACTCTCCCGGCTGCATTGTTATGAAGGGACCGGAAAAGCAATACGCCTATTGGCAATATTACGAGAATGGGAAGCATATTTTTCGATTTGTGAAGGGCAAGGCGCTGGAAGAGGCGCGCCGCCTAATCGAAACTTTTAAGCGCTTGAAGCAGCGGCTGCGCAATTTGCGCTTTAACCTGCGGGCTCACCGCTGCGCGCTGCGCCATTACCGGTTGGATCCCGATCAGATTTTGGCTGATTTTGAGGAGAAGCGCCGGCAGCTCAGCGAGAAGGAAGCGCTGCGCCAGGCTTCGCTGGCGGCCGCTCAAACGCGTAAGTACGCGGATTCTCATAAGCACTTCACCGATCGCGGGGAGGTAGTGGCCTCTAAGTCGGAAATGATTATTGCTAATGAGCTGGCTCGGCAAAATCTGCGCTATGACTACGAGAAGCCTTTGCAGCTGCCGGACCGAAGAGTGCTACCAGATTTCACTTTGTATCTTGCGAACGGTACCGAGGTGTACTGGGAGCACGCGGGCATGATGGACGATCCGCGCTACGCGGCTAATTTTCGCGCTAAGCTAAGCAGCTACGAGAAGGCAGGATATTACCTGAATGATCGCCTCATTGTGACGCGCGACGAGAATGGCACGGTGGATCTAGAGCGTGTGCGGCGGTTTATCTAGTCGTATTTATTTCAGAAGGTAAAAGAATAGGGACGGACCTTTCGCGGAGGATCTGGCTCATGCCTTGGGCTCTGCGGAAGGTCCGTCCCTTTGTCATGTACTATCCCTGTACTGCAAGAAAAAATACTGGTTAGGGAAGGTGAATTCTCTGCTTGAAAAAGAATAATGCCGCGCAGGGATAGTACTATCTCCGTCCGAATAAAAAAATGTAGGACAGAGACAGGGGATTGTCTCTGTTTGGAGCGATGCTTTTCGTGCTCTATTTATAGAGAACAGATATCCTTGCTTCACAGACAATATCATAACTTGCTTGTGCTTCGACTCCCCAAATGCTGCCAAACGGAGATAGCATAGAGCCTTTCCTAGCTTTATTCGTCATTTTTCCTGCCGCGCAGGGAAAAAATATCCCTATACGGTCAAAAAGTTTTCGCAAGGCAGAGACGGTGTTATCTCTAGCCGTGCGCAACTGCTCCATGAAGGGAAAATGAGGTATTTTTAAATTTTTTGTTAAATTTCTATGGATTTTTTTAGAAGGATATGCTATGATTTAGCCGTAAAAAAACCACTTCTATCCATAAGGAGGAGCAAATGGAAAAATTTTTCAAACTGAAGGAGAATGGCACCAGTGTCTCTACGGAGATTATGGCAGGTTTAACCACATTCTTCGCAATGTCCTACATTATTGTTGTTAACCCCAGCATATTGTCGCAAGCCGGCATGGAGTGGGGAGCCGTATTCTTGGCTACGATCATAGCGTCTATTATTGGTACGCTGGTTATGGGTCTGGTAGCCAATGTGCCTTATGCGCAGGCGCCTGGCATGGGTCTGAATGCGTTCTTCGTGTATACCGTCTGTTTCGGGCTGGGCTTTACCTGGCAGCAAGCGCTGTCCATGGTATTTATCTGTGGTATTCTCAATATTATTATCACGGTGACCAAAGTACGTAAATACATTATTAAATCGATTCCCCGTAGCTTGCAGAACGCGATTGGCGGCGGTATTGGTATTTTCGTAGCGTACATAGGGCTGCTTAACGTTGGCATTATTAACTTTGACGGCGGCGTACCGGCCATGTCTACGTTAAATCAGCCGGCATTTTGGGTGTTTTTAATTGGTCTGGCACTGACGCTGATCCTTCTGGTTCTGAAGGTCAAAGGCGCCATTCTGATTTCCATTATTGTGACCACGCTGATCGGTATTCCGTTTGGCGTTACGTCTCCGCAGGAAACCACGAGCTTCACAGAAGCGTGCCAGGCACTGCCGACAACCTTCCTTGCTATTTTCAAAGAAGGCGGTTTGAGCAGCTTGTTTACCGATGCGGCTAAGCTGCCTTTGGTACTGATTACCATTTTCTCGTTTAGTATTTCGGATACGTTCGATACGCTGGGAACCTTCATTGGAACCGGCCGCCGCAGCGGCATTTTCAGCGACGAAGACGAAAAACTGATGGATAGCTCTGCGGGATTTAAATCCAGATTGGACAAGGCTTTGTTTGCCGACGCTACGGCAACTTCCATTGGCGCGCTGTTTGGTACCTCGAACACCACAACGTTTGTAGAGAGCGCTTCCGGTATTGGAGCCGGCGGCCGCACCGGTTTAACTTCGGTTGTGGTTGCGATCTGCTTCGCGCTTTCCGCGTTTTTGGCTACCTTCGTGAGCGCTGTTCCGTTCGCGGCTACTGCGCCTGCCCTGGTGGCGGTAGGTATCATGATGGTCTCCTCCTTCAAAGAGATTGAGTGGGATAATCTGGACGAAGCCATTCCCGCGTTCTTCGCCGGTATTTTCATGGCGCTTTGCTACAGCATTTCCTATGGTATTGCGGCCGGCTTCGTATTCTATTGCCTTGTAAAAATTTGCAAAGGCAAAGCAAAAGAAGTGCATCCGATTCTTTGGGTTTGCACGGCACTGTTCATTTTGAACTTTGTGCTGCTGGCTTTGCTGTAAAAGTACTAAAACCAGATGGGACTTATAGCCCATCTGGCTTTTTTTTATTTAAAAAGTCTGCTGCCAGTGCGATAGGTATAAATTCCTTGGTTTTACAAATACTACATTTGACCCAATAAAGTACGGTAAAACGGAGGACTGACTATATGAAAGCAACAGGTGTCGTACGAAAGATTGACGACTTAGGCAGAATCGTGATTCCCAAAGAAATTCGCCGCACACTGCGCGTGCGTGAAGGGGAGCCGCTGGAAATTTTTACGGACCGCGACGGACAAATCATTTTAAAGAAATATTCACCCATGGGTGAAATGGGTACATTTGCCCGCCAATACGCCGAAGCGCTCGCGCAAAGCAGCGGCTATACCGTATGCATATCCGATAAAGATACCATTATTGCCGCCTCCGGTAAAGGCCGCAAAGAACTGCAGGATAAAGCCATTAGCCCCGAGCTGGAACAGTTTATGCAGCAGCGTCAGGTACTCCTGGCGGCCAAAGGAGAGCGTAGCTATATTCCGATCACAACAGAAACCCCGCTGTACGAGAGCGAAGTCATTATGCCCATTGTCAGCGAGGGGGACGCCATAGGTAGCGTTGTTATGCTCGGCCAGGAACCCATGCAGGAAAGCGATAAAACACTGGTTATGACGGCTGCCGGCTTCCTGGGGCGGCAAATGGAAGACTAAAACAGGCGGAGGTTTCTCAGAGGCCTCCGTTTTGTTATGCAAACGACTTTTTAGAAAAGATAGCCCATGGGTGTTGAGAATCCTGGCGTTTGATGGTAAGATACGGATAGATGGTTTAGAGTGAGAAACCAAGCAAACCGATTAAAGGAGGTACCCCGTATGGAGTCGACCATTCGCAATGTCCTTACAGAGCTAGTCGGAGAGGAAGCCGGCGCGGCCGGCAAACAGGACGATTTACGCCCTCTGGGCTTAGACTCTGTGGCCTTTATTAAAGTGGTAGTGGCGCTGGAAGAAGCGACCGGAAAAGAAGTGGACGATGCGTACTTGCTGCTGGACGCCATGAATACAATTGAGAAAATGGAAGCGGCCCTGCAATGAATACAGCCGAAATTCTACAAAAGGCCCGCAGCAAGGTCTGGTATCAGCACCTGATTCCGGTGTTAAACGCGCAAAAGGATCTTTCCTATGCGGTAATTAAAGGCGAAGCGCTTTCGGTGCAGGCCTTTGGAGCGCCGGGGCGGCGCAGCAGCGCCGATATCGATCTTCTGGTCGATAAATCGCAGCTAAAAAAGCTGGAGCAAGTCTTAACGGAGCACGGCTTTACCACGGCGAGGCTGAGCCGCGCGCAGCAGATTGTGGCCCGCGCCTTTTCGCACCAGGTGGCGCCGTATCGCAAAGCGCTTCCCCTTGGCGATCTTGAGGTGGATTTGAATTATGACCTGCTCTGGGGCGAATGGACCGGCGAGCGCCTCAGCGTATCGGACATGTTGGCGCGCCGGCAGTGGATGACAATATACGAACAATCTGTACCGGTTCTTGACACGGTAGATGCTTTTGTTCAGCTTTGCCTGCACCACTACAAAGATATGAACAGCCTGTATCATTTGGCGCAGCACAATTCGATTCGCCGCCAGAGCTTTCTTGACGTAGCGGAGTTTTGGAAACGCAACCGTGGGGCGCTGGAAAGGCAGAAAGAAGTTCTCTGGCAGCAGATGGAGCGCTATGCGTTAGCGCCGTATTTTTATTACATGTGGTACTGGACGGGAACGCTGCTGGAGGTGCCCGAGCTGCTGGCCTGGGCGCAGGCCGTCGAATCGGCCGAGGGCCGGGCTTTGCTAGATACCTACGGCCTTACCGCGGCGGAGCGCAAAACATGGAAAATACCCATGGAGCAGCGGTTAGACGCACCGCAGCTGCCACAGCAGGTGTGGGAGCAGCTGACAAAGCAGGATCAAGAGAAAATACGGCAAGAGCAAGCCATTTTTGGTGGACTATGAGCTACATAGCATTAAAAAAACAGATAGAACAGGCGCTGCAAGGCGCAGAGCAAACAATGGAATGCTGCGTAATTTCCGACATGCCGCTGCAGCCATGGCTGGATCTGTATCTGCAAGAGGCATGGGCCGCGCATGGCATAGCGCTTTCGGTTCGGCATATCGGCTGGGGAGAGCGCCATAGCGCTTTGGCTGCCGAGGGCCTGCGCCTCATTTGGCCCAGCCCCGAGGTGCAGCAGGAAATCGACGCTAAGTGGGATCCGGCCGGATACTGGGTGAGCGGCGAACCCTGGTCGAATCCGTTACAAAAGTTTTATGGGGCCGTTATGCCAAACGTACCGGCGCCGGCGCTGCCGCTGGGAAGCCGGTGTTTGCACCTTACCGCTCTTATGGTATCGCTTGGCCTGGAAAAAAGCCTAGCAGCACCCGCGGAAAGGCGCTGGGGAGAGCGATACAGCGCCGCGCTGCAGCGCGCCGTTGCGCAGGCGGCCTGCCGGCTGTGGGCCGCGCAGCATGCACGGCGCAAAAAGTGCCTGGTGCTGGACTGCGACGGCGTATTATGGGGCGGTATTGTCAGTGAAGACGGTCTAAACGGCGTGCTGCTGGGAGAGCGGGGGAAGGGCGAAGCGTACGCCCGGTTTCAAACGCTGCTCAAGCAGCTAAGCCGGCATGGCGTGCTGCTGGCCATTTGCAGTAAAAATGACGAGGCCGATGTACGGGCCATTTTTGACACCAAGCCGGAAATGGTTTTACAAAGCAGCGATATCGCTGCCTGGGCCGTCGGTTGGCAGCCGAAATCGGAGCAGATAGCGAAACTGTCTGAAACGCTGCGCATTGATGTGCGCGATATGGTGCTGATCGATGACAGCGAATGGGAAATTGCCGAGGTAACCGAACAGTTTCCCTCGATAACCGGCATTGTGTTTCGGCCAGATACCATTACGGAGGAGCTGGCTCAAAGGCTGTGGCTGCTGCCGGAGGATCAAAACGAGCAGAACCGGCTGCGCCTGCAAACCTATCAAGACAATGAAAAGCGGGAAGCCCTGCGCCGCAGCGCCGGAAGCTACGAGGCTTTTTTGCAAAAACTAGCAACCCGGCTTACCCTGCGGGAGGCTACCGAAGCGGATCTTCCGCGCATCAGTGATTTAAGCCGGCGCGTGAATCAGGCCGGAAACGGTATGCGCTGCAGTCAGGAGCAGCTGCAAGCATGGCTGCGGGAAGGATACCATATTCAGGCGGCGCTGGTAAGCGACCGGTATCGAGATCTGGGACTGGTAGGCGGCGTCGTCTTGAGTCCGGACCGGGTTACGCTGGAGCTGTTTTGTCTCTCTTGCCGCGCTATGGGACGCAGGCTGGAACAGGAGCTGCTTGCGGCTTTGCCGCCGGAAACGGTGCGCCTGCGCTGGGCGGATACCGGTAAAAACGCGTGGCTTTACGAGCTGATGCTGCGGGAAAGGCGGTGGGAGCTGTGAAGCGTGAAATCTGGGATCATGAGTTTCGCACCTGGCAGGGGCGGGAGGACGCGCTGTATTCTCACATGATGATGTGCCGGGACAAGTCCTGGCTGGCGGTGTCGCGGCCTAGGCTAAGCCGGGAAGAGCAATATGCGGCCTGCCTGCATGATTTAACGCCGGGCGTCTTGGTAGACGGCGCCGGAAGGCTTTTGTCGATTGAGCTGCAGGACTGGGCGCAGCATGGGCTGTATGCGTATCGTTTTTTTGAGGGAACGTTTTCGGAGAAAATGGCGTTTATGCGCTCTCTTTTGGAAGCGGGCCGCGAAGTGTATGTGGGCACGATTCATCCATTACTTCCGTTTTCGGCCAGGTATAATCCGCAGATCGACAGGGCAAGCTATTCTCGTCCTAATCATATTTTTGTGATTTTGGGCGAGGAGGCGGGGCGGTATGTGTATTTTGACACCTCTTCGTATAAAAGCAAAGCGTTTGAAGCGTACCCGAACAACCCGGAACTGGGGTGGATCAGCAAGCAAACCGTGGATCCGGTATTGCAGGCCATGTTTGAACTGGGCTATACGGAGTGGCATGAGGAGAAGCGCTCTAGGCTAAACGCGTATGCGGATCGCCTGCTGGCCAGCTACAGAACGGCGTACCCGCAGGCAGAGGCGCAAGACGGACTCTACCGGGGGCGAGGCGCGATTGAGCGCCTGCAGGCGTATTTGCAGAGCCAAGAACTGGATCTGGCGGCGCCTAGCTGGGAGCATCCGTTTATTGAACAGGGGGATATGCTTAACTGGAAGATAACGGATTTGGCAACCCGGCGGCTGGTTATGGCGCACTATCTGCAGACGCAAGGGCAAAGCCGGCAGGCAGAGCTTTGGCAGGAGGCCGGCCTGCTCTGGCAGCGACTGAGCACCCGCATGCTGTATCAGCGAGAAAAGAGAAAATATGGAAGATGTGCGGCGTACGCGGCAATTTTATCTGAAATTCTGAAGGCAGAAGACAAAATTTGCATTTTCTTGCAGAATTGTGCTTGACAAATGGCTTCAAGACGGTTATATATAATAGAGTATTGAGTTTGTGGGCGTGTGAAAGCCCCAAGTGAGCTGCACCTGTTGCAGAACATAATGACGGCGGCAAACGCCGGAGTATAATTCCATAGGGAGGAAAAATCGAATGAACAAAGCTCAATTAGTAGCAGCAATGGCTGATAAGGCCGAAATGACGAAGAAAGAGGCGGAGAAGGCTCTGGCTGCTTTTGAAGAGGCCGTTACCGACGCTCTGAAGAAAGGGGAAAAAATTCAGCTGGTAGGGTTTGGTACTTTTGAAGTAGCTAACAGACCCGCTAGAACCGGTATCAATCCTCAGACCAAAGCCACCATCGAGATCAAAGCTTCTAAAAACCCGAAGTTCAAACCCGGTAAAGCTTTGAAAGATGCCGTTAACGAATAATAAATATCGATGGAACAAGTCCCGGTCAGCGTACCGGGATTTTTCTTTATAGACGAAAGGGAGACGTCATGCGATTAGATAAATATTTAAAGGTATCCCGCCTGATTAAACGCCGGACAGTAGCCAACGAAGCCTGCGACGCGGGACGGGTTTTCATAAACGATAAAGTGGCCAAGGCCGGCGCCGAGGTGAAAGTGGGCGATGTTATCGAAATCCGTTTTGGCGCGGGCAGCGTGCGGGTTCGGGTGGTTAGTACGGCGGAGCATGTGCGCAAAGAAGAAGCGGGGGCCATGTATACCCAGCTCTAAGACATATTCCGGGAAGGCGCTTCATACAATGTCCTATCAGTAAGTAGAAAGGGAGCAATCGTATGGAAGCAGCAAAACAGAGTCACCGCATAGTCATGGAAGGGCGCAAAAAGGTAGAGGTCAGCGGCGTGCTGGATCTTCTGGTCTTCGACGAGACCGAAGTTGTTATGGAAACCAGCGAAGGCATGCTCAGTATTCGGGGAGCCGATCTTCATATGGGCAGTTTAAATCTGGATCAGGGACAGGTGGGACTGGCCGGCGAAATTGCTGAACTGGTCTACGACGACGTGAGCAGTAAACCGAAAAGCTCGCTCATGAGCCGGCTGTTTCGAGGCTAACCATGGCCGCGCAGCAAATGGAGCTGTTTGGGTATTTTGTACTGCTGGGGCTGGTAAGCGGCGCCGCGTATGACGGACTGCGGGCCATTCGCGGCGAGCTGCGTCACGCGGTGGCGGTGGTCATAGCGGAAGACTGCGTTTTTATCGCGGCGGTCTTAGCGCTGAGCTATGGCCTTTTTTGGCGGTATAATCAGGGAGCGATCCGCATATACGGATGGATAGGGCTGGCGGCCAGCTGCGGGCTCTATCAGCTTACGGTGGGGCGCTACCTGCGAAGGGCCATGCAAAAAGGGCTGCACCTTCTTTTATTTCCGCTCCGATACCTGAAAAAGAGGTTGACGAACGCATATAAAAAGAGTAAAATGAAACGCAAAGAAAGGAGGAAAGCGCGTGTCATTCTTAAACAAGAAAAAAGAAAAACAAAAACCCAAAACCGTGGTGTATTCCGAAATCACCAAACCCGAAAGTCCGGCTTTCCGCCTAATGAAAAAGATCATGGCCTTTAGCTTTGTCGTTATTTTTGTCGGGGCCTGCATCTGGCAGGTAACCGCTTTGCGCGATCAGGGGCAGCAGATGGATCAGACGATTGCCGAGCTTGAAAATCAAATTGAAGAAGAAAAAGGCAGACAGCTCGAGATTAAAGTAGAGCAAGAGTATTATCAGTCCGATCAATACAAAGAGCAGATGGCGAGAGATCGTTGTAAACTCATTTATCCGGGCGAATTATTGATTGACATTCAACAATAACAATAGAATATCCCTTTCTTTTTTTCATGAGTTTCTTTCCGAGCGACTGGGCCACCGCATTTTCCGCGGTGGCCCAGTCGTATTTTGTTAAGAAATGATGGAAAATTTTGGAAGTCTGGCTGCAAAAAACAACAAAAACTTCCAGCGCTCATTCGTATAATAATGACAGTATGTACATGTTTAAAAAAGGAGACAGAGGGTCATGAACGGATGGGAGTTAATCAATCGAAAAAAAGCGGCGCTGCTACCGATTCTACAAGATATGCTATGGTGCCTGCCACTGCCATTTTTAATGAATACAAAGGTAGGCGCCGATTTTTATGTATTGGGGCCGGCTTACTACCTGGCCATGCAAAGCTGCCACCGGCGCTGGCCCATAGCGGCTCTGGCCGCCGCGCTGGGGGTGCTGCTTCTGCCCGGCAGTGATTTGCGCTGGAAGTATGGTTTAATTTTAGCTTTGGCCACGGCGCAGGAAGCCTGGTTGCAGCGACATATGCCGCTGCTTCCCTTTTGGAAGCGCTGTCTGTTTTATGAAGCCGCCATGGCGCTGGCCATGGTTATTTTAAGCGTATGGGGCATTGTGCCGCAGTACCAGATGGTGAGCCTGATCCTGGAGGGCGTGCTGCTCATGGCGGCTGCCTGCTTGTATCAGAAGACCATGCAGGGGTTACCGATGAAGGACGAGCTCTCTATGGCCGGCCTTTCTCTGGTAATCGGCACGGTACTGTCTACGTTTCATTTTGTGCGTCTGGGAAGCCTGATTCCCGCAGAAGTCCTGCTGCTAACGCTGTCGCTTTTAACCGGATACCGCTATGCCGTAGGGGCCTCGCTGGCGCTTACCATGCCTGCCGCCTTTTTTATGCGGCTCACGTATACGGCCAGCGAAGGCCTGGTTATGCTTTGTCTGGTGCTCATTTTACTGGTGGTCGCGTTTCGCGAAATGGGCCGCCGCGCCGCGGCGCTGGCTGCTTTCTCCGGCGGCAGCCTTTGGATTATGCTGATTATGGGCGGCAGCAGCGTTGTGAGTGGTCTGCTCAGCTTAGCCGCCGCATGTTTGGCAGCGCTCCTTGTGCCCAGTACACTTTTTGGCCGCATAGCCGGTAAAACCGGGGGAAAAGAAAGCGGCCGCTGCCTAAGCTGGATACACTATGTCACCGCTCAAATGGCGGCCGGCGCGCAGGCCTACCAGGAGGTAGCCGCTCTCATTCAGGTGCCAGGCCGCAAGCGCCGCATTTCCAGTCAGGATCTTATCTATTTAAAAGAAGATATTGCCACAGGCCTTTGCCAAGACTGCCCTGGTCAGCGTCTGTGCTGGGGACGCCTCTATGCCCGCACGCATAACGCGGTTGTTTGCGTTATGCAGGCCAGCCAGCAAAAAGGCAAGGTGCAGCGCGCCGACCTGCCGGCAGAATTTTTGGAAACCTGCCGCAGGCCCACCGATTTTGTACGCACCGTCAATCGCCATTTTGAGCTCTATCGCCTCAATCAGAGCTGGGAAAACCGCATGGCGCAAAGCGCCAAAATGATTCAAAATCAATACCTGGCCATGGCTTCCTATATGCAGGAAATCCAGTCGCATTTGGCCGAGCAAATCGAAGCCGAAGAAAAAGCCAAACAGACAATACAAAAAGAACTGAAACGGCAGGGCTTTCTGCTCCGCGATCTCTGGGTGCAGAGCGCGACAAGGCAGGAAGGGCTGCACATAGAGCTAATCATGGACAGGCCCTTAACGACACGGCAGCGGCGGCAGTGCGAAACGGTGCTGAGCCAAATTGCCGGCGGGCCTATTCGTATGCTTAAGGCGCGCGGCAATCGATACTTTTTTGGCGAAGTCAATCGATTGAAGGTGCGGCTGGGGCACATGGGGTGGTCGCGGGAAGCGGTGAGCGGCGACAGCTATATGGCGCGGCGCCTGGACGAGCAGCGCTATCTCGTAGCGCTGGGCGACGGCATGGGGAGCGGTATGCAGGCCCACGAGCAAAGTGAGAGAGCGCTGGCGCTGTTAGAACAGCTGCTATTAACAGGACTCGATGAAACGCAGGCAATCCGGCAGCTTAACGCGCTTTTGCTTTTATCGAGCCAGGAAGAAATTTTTACCACCATTGATCTGGCCATTATCAATGTATCTACCGGTGCGCTTAGGCTGGTTAAGGCGGGCAGCTGCATCACGTTTGTCCGCAGCCGCGCTGCGGTTTATGTGTATCACAGTCAGTCGCTGCCTGTCGGCATTTTGGGAGAGCCGGAGCCCGAGACGTTTGACCACCAGATGCAGCCGGGCGATGTGCTGGTTATGATCTCTGACGGAGTGCTGGATCAGCTGCCGGACCCGGCGCTGGGAGAGCGGGTGATTCGGCGGTATTTAATGCAGGAAACGCCGCAGGATCCGGCGGAGCTGGCGGGCGCCATTCAGCAGAGACTGCGGCAGATGCTGGCAGAGGAGCCGCAGGCGGCGCAGGCAGAGGATGATCGAACGATTCTGGCGGTGCAGATTGAAAAACGCGGCGAGCTGTGATAGAATACAGCATACAAGAGAGTCAGTAAGCGGCAAAGGAGGAGAGTCATGCGGGATTTGACCGGGCAGGTACAAAGGGCGCTGGAGGAGATGGCGGTGCTTCAGCGCGGTCAGAGAGTAGCGGTTGCGCTTTCGGGCGGCCGCGATTCCGTATGTTTGCTTCATGTGATGCGGCATGTGGCGCCCAATCTGGGGCTGACGCTGAGCGCGGTGCATGTGAATCACGGCCTGCGGCAGGAAGCCGGAGCGGACGAGGTGTTTTGCCGGAGCCTGTGCCGGCGCTGGCAGGTGCCGCTCACGGTATATCATGTGGATACAAAGGCGCGGATTCGAAGCAGCGGCGAATCGGTAGAAGAAGCGGCGCGGGTACTGCGCTACGAGGCTTTGGAACGGCTTCCCGTCAGCTGGGTAGCGCTGGCGCACCATCAGGCGGATCAGGCCGAAACGCTGCTGCTGCGACTGCTGCGGGGCAGCGGGCTGAAGGGGCTGGGCGGTATGCGCGCCGTAAGAGGGCGTTATATCCGACCATTTCTTTCCATTTCGCCGGCGCAGCTGGAAGCGTATGAAAAAGAGCAAGGGCTTACGCATGTGGAAGACGCCAGCAACTATGATATAGCCCTGCAGAGAAATCGGGTGAGGCATCAGCTGCTGCCCTTGTTGCAGCAGTTTAATCCGGAAGCCGTGCGTATACTGGCGCAAACAGCGCGCCTTCTGCAAGACGACGAGGATTTTATCGAAAGCTGCCTGCCTAGGGCAGAAGCGGAGGAGCAGACGCTGTCCTGCTCTCAGCTGCTTTCGCAGCCGCCGGCCATTCAAACACGAATGCTGCGCCGCTGGCTTGCTGCCGTAGGGGCCGGACGCGATATTCAGCAGGTGCATATTCAGCAGCTGCTGCAGCTGGCCAAAGGGAGAACAGGACGAGCCATATCGCTGCCAAAGGGCTTGACGATTGATAAATCCTATGATATACTGCATGTTTGTAAAAAAGTACCTTGTTTGGAAACAAACGGGTCTTGGCATAACTTTGAAACGGAGATTTTACCCATAGAACAGGCGCGAAGGCAAATGCGTGCGCATGCGTTAAACTGTACGCAGGCGGTGCCCGCGCTGCAGGAAGAAAAATGGATCGATGCAGACCGTATAGAGCATCCGCCGGTATGGCGTACGCGAAGAAGCGGCGATTATTTAATCGCCAATGGCGGACGCAAGAAGCTTCGCGACTTTTGGATTGACGAAAAGGTGCCCCGGCATTTGCGCGATCAGATTCCGCTTTTGGCCGACGGGTCCCATATTATATGGGTATACGGTTATCGCCTGAGCGATGGCGTTAAAATCTCAGAGCATACGCAGCGCGTGCTGCACATTTATGTGCAATGGCAATGGCAATAGCCATAGCAATTGCAATAGCCATAGGCAACGCGTGTGGATAAGGAGGGGCGGATCATGTTAGACAGCAATCAGATTCATGTCATGATTGAACAAGAACGGCTAGAGGCTCGCATACAAGAGCTGGGAAAGCAGATTTCAAAAGATTATGAGGGGAAAGAGATCCTTCTGGTCTGTGTGCTTAAGGGCGGCGTCATGTTTATGGCGCAGCTGGCTAAATACATAACCGTACCGCTTACCATGGATTTTATGGTACTCTCCAGCTATGGCAACGAGCTGATCAGCAGCGGCACGGTCGATATTAAAAAAGACATAGACGAACCGCTAGAAGGCCGGCACGTGCTGATTATTGAAGATATTGTCGATACAGGACGCACGCTTTGGTTTTTAAAGAAACTGCTCGAAGAGCGCCATGCGGCTTCTGTCAAAATCTGCACCATGCTGGACAAGCCCGCCAGGCGGGTTAAGCCAGTGGAGGCAGAGTATACGGGCTTTGTGATTGAAGACGAGTTTGTACTGGGTTACGGACTGGATTATGAACAACGCTATCGCAATTTGCCCTATATTGCCTATGTTTCCAAGGCAGATGGCGAAGAGAAATAGGTAGTGTCAAGTAAGTTATGAAAAAATGAGTCGAGAAAATTAGGCTCAAGAGAACCTTGAAAATTGCAGATATTGATATTAAAAAGCTCTCCGAGGGCTCAGGGCTCTGCCCTGAGAACCCGCAAGGGACCAGTCCCTTGACCCAAAATCGGGCTCTGCCCGAACCCGTCCTCGCCGGAAGGCAGGAAAAGGGCGCAGTTGCCCCCTTTTCCGCAGAACAGGATTGTCCGTGAGCTTTATGTCAATAGACTTTCGCGGCATATCCTCACAGCCGGCTGCGCCGTCTGCTCCGGTATTCCACGGTTCTATTGACAACAGCTCCGCTCCTGTGCTGCGGCCCCATTCTTTTGCATATTTAGGATTGTCTGCTGTCCCAGGAAAATGAGAAGCTGCCACTTGCCCGGCATGTTGTCGGCACTGTGCAGTATCTCCACTTCGTTAAGAACCTTATAACGATTGTGTTTGTGTGGGCGAAGGAAGTTATAGTAAGCAACCCAGAGAGTTAAGTCGTAGTTGGCGCCTTCGATGTTGTCAAAGCCATTGGTTTTCCGGTAGGAAGCCTTATAGGTCCGGTTCAGCCGTTCGACAATCTGTTTGAACGGACGGTATTCTTTGGAAACAGCATCGTCGTTGGTAAGTCCAAGAACCTGGGTGATGCGGAAGGTAAAGTCTTTGCCAAACTTTTTCGTGAATTCCATGGTGGCAAGGGGATAGGCACTGTAGCCGTCAGCGATGAACTTGAAGTTTTCTGGAAGCTTCTTAAGGCCCTGGAAGGCCATACGCATAGCAAGGATACAAGGGCCGACTCCGCGGTTACCGGATACCTGGTAACCAATAATGGAGCGGCAGGCAGCGTTCATGATCAGCCAGACGTAAGTTTTGATACCGCGGATTTTGATATAGGTTTCATCAGCCACAAAGGCGTCGCCTTTGCGATAGGGGTAGTGATCTACAAAAGGCTTGACGCAGACAGCGGCAGTTTTGCAGTAGTTGGCGATCTGCTGATGGGAGATGTGGATATTATAAAGATCTTGGAGGGCCTGACTGGTTCTGCGCAGCGAAAGGGCAAGGTTGATATGCAGGGTCAGGCACAAAGACATGACGTGGGCGTTATGTTTGCTGAACTTGAGGGAAGAAGCGTTTTTTGGCAGGGAGTTTAACTCCATGCGAAAAAAATCTATCGTGAACTGACGGTAGATATAGTGGAGTTTATATTTATTTTTGCCGTAATCTACTTTTAAATCAGCCTTGTCTACGTTCTTCAGGTTGTGTAGATAATAAGGGCATTGGAGGTTGACACATTTGTGGAGAATGAAATGTTTGCGTTTCTTCTTAGGGACCAGAGCCTTTCCACAGTGAGGGCATAACAAACGAACGGGAGTTGTAGCGAGATCAGCGGAAGAGAAGGTTTGTCCGCAGACCTTGCATTGGTATTGTCCGTTACCGCCGTTGTTATCGTAGAGAAAGAGATGAGGGGCGCCGCAGCGAGGGCAGACAAGATCTTCAGGGATAGACTTACCGTTTCGTCGTTGAACGGGCTTCAGAGGCTTGCCATAGCGCCAAAGATAGTATTCCAGAAGGAACTGCCAGTCTTGTTTAAAAAAGGATTTAATGCGAGGAAGCTCGTCAATCTTAAACTTCTGATACTTTGGGGAGTGGGAATCGTCAAAGGCCCACTGTTTGAGAGGGATATATCTGCAGATAAAGCTGATTAACCAACAATTTTGTTGGTAAAGGTATTGAATAACAGAAAGTAAATATAGTATAATGTCCATGAGCATTGGCTCCTTTCTGGGATGTTGGTTTGCTGATTGACATTATACCAGAAAAGGGAGGTCAATGCTCTTTTTATTTCAGGTTTCCCTTAAAATCAAGGTTTTTAAAACATTTGGACAATAAAAAACAGGTAGTTTTTGACACTACCGATGAATAGGAGAGGGCAGACTTATGAAAAAAATTTTGCGGCACACATGGAAGACAATAAAGTATAATCTAGGAAGTCTGCTGCTTTTTGAGACAGGCTATCGGATCCTGAGTTTCTTTCTGACTATGAGGCTGGTAAAGACGGCCATTGAGATCTCTCTTTCAAAGCAGGGATTCAGCTATCTTACGGCAGAAAACTACGGAGCATTTATAAAAAGTCCCTGGACGGTTTTTCTTTTTCTGGGGGTTTTTCTGATCCTTTTTCTCCTATTTCTTATAGAAGCATGCGCTTTACTTATGAGCTTTGTTCATGCAGGAGCGAGGCGGAAGCTTTATGCGGGGGATTTTCTGATCGAAGGGATAAAGGGCGCAGGGAGATTCCTCAGACAGGGAAAGCTTTTATGGATCTTTCTGGCGGTGCTTGCGGTCCCTGTCCTTGCGGTATATTTTCTGGTGCAGGAGGTTTCCTATGTAGGTCTTCTGGAATTTACGGCAAGGGAGGTATATCAGGAGGTGAGGCCCCATGCTCTTTTGTATATCCTTCTGGTCTTTGTGATGGTGTTTTCTCTTCTGGCGGCGCTGGTCCTTCCCTATAACCTTCTGGAAAAAGAAAAAAGTTTCCGGGGACTGGGCAGAAGTATCCGCCTGCTGAAGAAAAGATGGAAGGAAATTTTAAAAGGCATTATCCTTCTGTATCTTATCATGGCGGCAGCGGGAGCTGTCTTTTATATCCTGGCTACGCTGGGAATGACGGGGGCGGTGATGCTTTTTAGACCGGAGGCGGGAAAGATATCCAGCGTTCTTATCGGACGGGAGTATGTCCAGATGGCTATGGGAGTTTTTACCGGCGGGATACAGATAACAGGAACTCTGGCCTTTGCTTATACAGTTTATTCCAGAGTTCACAAAACAAGGACAGAAGAAGTGCCTTTATGGGATCTGGTAAAGAGTTACAACTGGCTTTCCAGACTGGGGAGACGGAAAGCGGCAACTTTTTTCACACTGCTGCTCATAGTCCTGGAGGCCGGTTATCTGGCTGTTATGGCGGTCAGCCATGATACTATGCTGGAAAGCCTTAATCCGGATACAAAGATCACCTCTCACAGGGGCGGCGCCCTGCGGGCACCGGAAAATACCTTAAGCGCTCTTAACTATACTTGGGAATGCGGCGCAGACTATGCGGAGATCGATATCCAGGAGACAAAGGATAAACAGCTTATCCTGCTCCATGATGATTCTCTGAAAAGGATCACTGGTCTGGATAAGAAGGTATGGGAAATGACTTATGAGGAGATTGAAGAACTGGATGCAGGAAGCTCCTTTGGGAAAGGGTATCAGGGAGAAAAAATCCCTGCTTTAGAAGATGTCTTAAATTTTTGCCTTGGAAGACTGGACTTAAATATAGAGATTAAGTATAATGGTAAGAATAAGGGGATTGTTCAAAGAGTGATCCAGGTGATCCGGGAGAATCATTTTGAGGAACATTGTGTGGTCACTTCTATGAACTATCGATTCCTGGAGGAGATAAAAGAAACTGCGCCTGAAATCCGGACCGGGTATATTATGACTATGAGTTATGGCAGCATTTCCCAGGTGGCGGCCGCCGATTTTTTCAGCGTCCGTTACGATTATATAACGGAGGGCTTTGTGCGGGAGGCACATGCCCTGGGAAAGGAAGTCCATGCCTGGACGGTGAATTACAGGGGAAATATAAAGCGGATGCTGGATATGGGAGTAGACAATATTATTACAGATGATCCGGCACTTGTCCGAAGGGTGCAGAACCAGGAAAGTGGTACGAAGACAGGGTTTCTGGAACTGTTGGAGTATGGTTTTGGAATTTAAACGGAGGGTAAATATGCCAAAAAAGAATAAAAAGACCAGGAGGGCAAGGACCAGATACTATGATTATAATCTGGTTGCTATCGTTGTACTATTGACTTGTTTTGGTCTGGTCATGCTATACAGCACCAGCGCCTACACAGCCCAGGTAAATTATGAAAACGACATGCAGTTTTTTGGCCGTCAGGCTGCCATCAGTATAGTCAGTATCCTGATCGCTCTGTTTATTTCACGATTGGATTATCATATCCTGTATTATATCAGCGGCGCGATTTATGTAGCTTCCATGATCCTGATGCTGCTGGTGAAATTTTCGCCTTTGGGCAGAGAAGTAAATGGCGCCAGAAGGTGGCTCACCATCATTCCCGGCACCAGCGCCCAGCTTCAGCCTTCAGAGCTGGCCAAGATCGCGGCGATTACTTTTATTCCCTGTCTGATCATCAAGATGGGGAAACAGGTAAAGACTTTGAGGGGGTCGCTTTTCCTGTTGTGTACGGGAGGCATCCTTGCAATGGGGGCTTTTCAGCTTACAGAAAATTTAAGTACCGGTATTATTATCGGAGCGATCACCGTACTGATGATCTTTATCGCTCATCCGAAGACCAGGCCCTTTATCATCGGAGCGGTAGTGCTGGCTGTGCTGGTCGTTGTGGGAAGGCTGGTCCTTCAGTGGGTGCTGGGAGATACTGTGGTCTCCACAGAAAATCTCAGCAGCTTCCGTTTGGAACGTATTCTTGTATGGCTGAACCCGGAACAATATTCCAGCGAAGGGGGATACCAGATCATGCAGGCTTTGTACGCCATCGGAAGCGGCGGTTTCTTTGGCAAAGGACTGGGAAACAGCGTACAAAAACTGGGACCGGTGCCGGAAGCTCAGAACGATATGATCTTCTCCATTGTCTGCGAGGAACTGGGAGTGTTCGGAGGGCTGGTGGTGCTGATCCTTTTCGGCTATCTTTTGTACCGGCTGTTTTTCATTGCGGAGAATGCCCCGGATTTTTACGGATCCTTGGTAGTCGGCGGTATTATGATACATATAGCCCTGCAGGTGATCCTGAATATCTGTGTAGTGCTGAACTGGATCCCTACTACCGGTATCACCCTTCCATTTATCAGTTATGGAGGTACGTCGATCCTGTTCCTGATGCTGGAAATGGGGATTGCTTTAAGCGTCTCCAGGCAAATTAAATTTGCGGAATAAAAAGGGTTGACAAATATAGGGAAAGAAGATATACTTTGAACATCAAAGTATTCATGACACCAAAAATTCCCAATGGGGATTGAATAATGTAATTTAAAGGAGATAGGAAATCATGTTAGAAAAAATGAAAGAGATCATTGCAGAGCAGTTAAACTGTGACGCAGAAAGCATTACTCCGGAGACATCTTTTAAAGAGGATTTAGGAGCTGACTCCTTAGACCTGTTCGAGCTGGTTATGGCTCTGGAAGATGAATATTCTGTTG
>CALWPV010000050.1 GCA_944383515.1 uncultured Clostridia bacterium | reverse complement strand
GAAGCTATTTGTGGCGCTTCGGCACAAATAGCCGTGTGAAAAATCAGCTTTTCAAGCTGATTTTTCACACTCACCTCCATTCTTTTCTTCGCGTTACTCTTCCCACAAATGATTTTTTTCCATATTTTCCGCGGAACGCTGAATATGCTCAGCCATAAGCTGGCCCGCTTTTTCGCTGTCCTTTTGCACAAGCGCGTCTAAAATAGCCCGGTGCTCCGCCAGCATGCTAACCGCGCGCCCTGGCGCTTTTATTGACCGCTCCCGCATCGTTTGCGCATACGCATGAAGATCAGCCAAAATCCGTTCAAACATCCGGCTTCCTGCCATTTCATAGATCAGATTGTGAAACCGGTCATCCATCGCCGTTACCCGGTCAAAATCTTTTCTCTCTAAGTAAAATTCCGTTAAATCCACAACTTCCCGCAAACGATCGATATGCTCGGAATTGATATGCGCCGCCGCTTTTTCCGTGGCCCGCCGCTCTAACAAAGACCGGATCTCGTAAATATCTTCAATATCTCCGGGGGTAATGCCAATCACAAGCGCGCCCCGATTGGGCCTAAGCTCAATCAGCCCTTCCAGCTCCAGCTGCCGCAGCGCTTCCCGCACCGGCGTGCGGCTAACCCCCAGCATTTTAGTCAGTGCCAATTCGGTTAACGCCTGCCCTGGCTTCCACGCGCCATTTAAAATACCCTGTCTAATTTTATAATAGACCCGTCCTGTTAAATCACCGCTCTGCGCCTTATCTTCCACCGCTGCATCCTCCTAGTTATCCTGTCTTACGCCCTGGCCCGATCCTTTCATTTGCTGCATTAAAGAAGCCAGCTGCACTTCCAGCTCCGCGTCGGTAATCGCAACGACCCGTCCTTCGTCATACTGCCGATCTACCCACTGCTTTAATCCTACCACAAGCGGATCCTTTTTGTCCAGTGCTTCTTCGCCGCTCAGCCCTAAATGCTGGTTAATCCAAATCGCAATTCCGGAAACGCCGGACGTATTGCTAATCATGACTTTGGGCGGCCGGTTAAGAAGCTTCGCCGTATCGAAAATATTATATACTTCTTCATTCTTGAGCAGCCCGTCCGCATGCACGCCTGCGCGTGTTACGTTAAAATCGGCGCCAACAAAGGGCGTTCGGGGCGGAATCGCATAGCCCAGTTCTTTTTCATAATATTCGGCAATCTCCGTAATGACCGTCGGATCCATGCCGTCCATGGTTCCCTTTAACTGCGCGTACTCCATAACCATGGCCTCCACAGGGCAGTTTCCCGTTCGCTCGCCAATGCCAAGCAAAGAACAATTCACGCCGGAGGCCCCATAGAGCCACGCCGTGGTTGAATTGGATACGGCGCGGTAAAAATCATTATGACCATGAAATTCTATCAGCTCCGAAGGCATGTGCGCGTGATGCCGCAGCCCATAAATAATGCCCGGCACGCTGCGTGGCAGCGCAGCCCCGGGAATGCCCACGCCATATCCCAGAGTATCGCAAGCCCGAATTTTAATCGGTATGCCCGTTTCCAGCATCAATTTGTGTAGTTCAATTACGAAGGGCACCACAAATCCATAAAAATCGGCCCGGGTAATATCTTCAAAGTGGCAGCGCGGCCGAATACCGGCTTCCATACAGTCTTTCACAACGCCCAGATAGTGGTCGATCGCCTGCCGGCGCGTCATTTTCAGCTTATAAAAAATATGATAGTCCGAACAGCTTACCAGAATCCCGGTTTCCCGAAGGCCCAAAACTTTAACAAGCTCAAAGTCTTTTTTACTGGCACGAATCCAGCTGGTTACCTCGGGAAATTCATATCCTTTATTTAGACACTGATACACGGCGTCGCGATCTTTTTTGCTATACAAAAAGAATTCGCTTTGGCGAATAATCCCCTTGGGCCCGCCCAAACGATGCAGCATATCATAGAGCGTAACAATCTGCTCGGTCGTATACGGCTCTCTGGACTGCTGACCGTCACGAAAGGTTGTGTCGGTAATCCAGATTTCCTTCGGCATCGCCATGGGCACAAGGCGCCGGTTAAACATCAGTTTCGGCACGTCCTCATAATTAAACAGCATGCGGTACAGATTGGGATTTTCCACGTCCTGCAGCGAATACTCGAAGTTGGTTAGTTCCAGTAAATTAGTCTGAGGATTGATTTTCAGATCCCCTTCATACGGATCTTCATAAAATTCGTCCTGTTTCGTCTCTATTTTGGCCATCAGAAATACCTCCTATCCGATTTTTGTATTATTGTATACAATAATACGAGTACCGTCAATAGTATATTGTATACAAAAATACATTTCGGATAGGAGGTTTTTTTAGCTACCCCTATGGAAAACCACCGACAGGCACCGACTGTGGGCCAGCGCCTTGCTACGCGCATCGGGCTGATGATCTCCGATCCAAAGCCTTACCCTGCCCTTAACCGGCCGCCTTGTTCCGTCTTTTTCTACAACGCTCAGCCAGTAGGGATCCGGCCGCCATGTTACTTCTTTCCGTTCTCCCGCTTCTAGCGAAAGCATCGATACGTGTACCAGCTGGCGCTGAGGCGTCCCTCCTCTTTCATCGGGAAACTCTGCGTAAACCTGCAGCGGCATATCGACTCGGTGTGAATGAGGATTATACGCCAGAACTGTCACAATATCCTTTGGCGCCTCCGGCGCTGCCTCAGGCACCTCAAGCTCTAGTTTTTCATAGCTTAACCCATACCCAAACGGATATAAGGGCTCCTCCTGAAAGAAACGATACGTTTTTCCTTCCATTGCATAGTCCTCAAAATCCCAGCTGACCTGCTCATTGCGGTAAAACGTAACGGGAAGGCGGCCCGTGGGGTTGGCGGCCCCTGTTAATACGTCGGCAACCGCCAGACCGCCTAGTGCTCCCGGATACCAAGCCTGTACAATGGCATTGACGCGTTCATTTTCTTCTCCCAGATCAATCGCGCCGCCGGAGAGCAGCACCACAACAACCTGTCGGCTCACCTGACACACCGCTTGAAGCAGGCGGCGCTGACTGGCCGGCAAACGTAAGTCTTTTTTATCGCCCGCGGCGTATTCATTACTGGCATCGCCCAGCTCTCCTTCAATGGAAGGATCCAGGCCCAGACACACAACGCTCAGATCCGCGCACCGCGCGAAAGCGACCGCTTCTTTCAGCTGATCGTCCGGCACAGCGGACATGGCTTCCAGCCGGTCTCGGTACAAATGGCAGCCTTCCGATACTAAAAAGTCTGTATGGGGCAGGCGGGCGCGCAGCCCTTCCAGCACGCTGACTTTTTGCTGCGCCGTGCCATGGTAATTTCCGTCTAGTACGCTTAAAGAACGCGCATTAGGCCCAATCACCGCAATGCAGCCCGGTTCTTTCAGCGGCAAAATACCGTCATTTTTAAGTAATACCATGGATTGTATCGCCGCTTTTTGATTCAGCGCATCCCATTCCGGCTGCTCATACAGCCACGTTTGCAGCGCCTTTTGTTCTTGCTGCGCAGAAACGGGCTCCTCCATATCCAGCTGCAAACGAACGGTTAACAGGCGCGTAACGGCCCGGTCCAGATCAGCCTCTTCAATGAGCCCCTGGTGCAGCGCCTCCAGCAAATATCCATACATGCTGCCACAATTCAGGTCGCAGCCTGCTCGCAAAGCGGCCGCGGCTGCCTGCACTTTTGTGGCCGTATAATGGTGTCGCTCACTGATATCTGCAATGGCGCCGCAGTCCGAAACGGTATAGCCTGTAAATCCCCATTCTTCTCTTAAAATATCTTGCTGCAAGCGGCCATTAGCGCAAACCGGAACGCCGTTGACCGCATTATAAGCGCTCATAACGCCGGCCACCTTTGCGTTTCGAATCACATACTCAAACGCAGGCAAATACGTTTCCCTGAGATCTTTTTCACTGACTTTGGCGTCAAAGCCGTGCCGCGTCTCCTCCGGTCCGCTGTGAACGGCAAAATGCTTAATGCAGGCGGCCGCCTGCGGGCGCCCCTCGCACTCTTTCTGCACACCGCGCACAAAAGCGGTTGCCATAGCCGCCGTCAAAAACGGATCTTCGCCATAGGTTTCATGAGCGCGTCCCCAGCGCGGATCGCGCACAATATTGATATTGGGCGACCAGTAGGTAAGACCCTTGTAAATTCCTCTATCGCCCTCTGCGCGGTATATCGTGTTCTTCAGCCGGCCTTGGCGTCCAATAACGCCGCCAATCTCTTCAACGAGCGCCGGATCAAAAGTCGCAGCCAGACCAATCGCTTGCGGAAAAACGGTGGCCAGACCAGCCCGCGCCACGCCATGCAGCGCCTCATTCCACCAGTTATAAGCCGGTAGCTTCAGCCTTGGAATGGCCGGCGATTCATAGAGCATTTGGCTTACTTTTTCTTCTGCCGTCATCTGCGCGACCAGCGCCTTAGCGCGCCGCTCCGCCTTTTCCTGCGTCATGTTTTTCTCTCCTTGATTTTTTCCATAATCCAATATAAACCGGCGAAAATGGCTGCGTTAATCAGCCCTACGCCCAAAACAAACAAATCCATTTGCCAGGTGAGCTCCGCCAAGCCTAGAAAATCACCTACAAACCAAACGCCGCCCACAATGCCGCAAATAACAAAAATGAGTAGCGCCAGCCGCAGCGCGTTAAACGGCAGAGAAATACGAATCAGCAAAAATACGCCCGTTGCCGCCGTTAAAATAACGGCTAACGTTGAAGTTTGCTCATACGACAAATGAAATACCGCTCCCGCCGCATAACTGAGTAAAATTCCCAGCGTCATTGTCACAGCGCCAGCCACGGCCCGGGTAATAATGCTAAAAAAGAAATTTCCTTTAATTCTGTCTTTATTGGGTTCCAGCGCCAATACAAATGACGGAAGTCCAATCGTAAACACACCAATAAACGACATTTGAATGGGCTGAAACGGATAACGCATATCCATAAAAACAAATAAAATCCCAATGCAAATAGAAAATAATGTTTTAACTAAAAACAGCGAAGCGCTCCGCTGAATGTTGTTAATCGCCCGACGCCCCTCCGCTACTACACGCGGCATAGCCGCGAAATTGCTGTTGGTTAACACCAGCTGCGACACATTGCGAGCGGCGTCACTGCCAGAAGCCATGGCCACCGAACAGTCCGCTTCCCGCAGCGCCAGTACGTCGTTTACGCCGTCGCCGGTCATGGCCACCGTGTGTCCTTTTTTCTGCAGCGCCGTAATCAATTTCCGCTTTTGCATCGGCGTAACCCGGCCAAATACTTGATACCGCTCCGCGGCCTCCTCCAGCGCTTCATCGCTTTGCAGCCGCCGGGCGTCGATCGCCTGATC
>CALWPV010000049.1 GCA_944383515.1 uncultured Clostridia bacterium | reverse complement strand
TGGAAAGGGCGTCTGTTTCGCCCGTCAAAACGTTACGTAACCGCCAAATCCACAGAAAAGGAGGAGGCGTAGTGTGAAAAATCAGCCCGAATAGCTGATTTTTCACACGGCTATTTGTGCCGAAGCGCCACAAATAGCTTTTTTCGCAGGCGCAAATTTCAAATTTGCGCCGCGACCTCCGCGCTAAAGCGCTTCGGAATGGAGGATTAACATGTTAAAGCTCGAAAACATCTATAAAACATTTAACATAGGTACGGTTAACGAAAAGCGCGCGGTTGACGGCGTGACCCTTACGCTGGAAGAGGGCGACTTTGTAACGGTAATTGGCGGTAACGGAGCCGGAAAATCTACAATACTCAACTTAATCGCGGGCGTATATCCGGTAGATCAAGGTAAAATTCTTTTAAACAATACGGATCTGACGCCAATGCCGGAGCACCGGCGCGCGCGTTTTCTGGGCCGGGTTTTTCAGGATCCCATGATGGGTACGGCGGCAACCATGGAAATTGAAGAAAATCTGGCGCTGGCTTATCGGCGTGGTAGAATGAGAGGGCTTGGCCGGGGCATTTCGGGGGCCGAGCGAAAGCTGTACCGCGAGAAATTATCGACCCTTGGCCTGGGACTAGAAGATAGAATGAGCTCTAAAGTAGGTCTTTTATCAGGTGGTCAGCGGCAAGCCTTAACGTTACTCATGGCTACGTTGCAAAAGCCGGACCTGCTGTTACTCGATGAGCATACCGCGGCGCTGGATCCGAAAACGGCAGATAAGGTACTCCAGTTAACGGAAGAACTGATCAGCCGGGATCATCTGACAACGCTCATGGTCACTCATAATATGAAGAATGCGATTCAATATGGAAATCGTTTGATTATGATGGATAGCGGCAGAGTTGTTGTCGATATTCGGGGCGAGGAAAAGAAAAATTTGAGCGTACGGGATTTATTAGAAAAGTTTCATATTGAAAATGACCGTATGCTGTTATCAGAATAACAAGAATTGACTCCCTAGGGTTCTTATGCTATGATTCATCTCACGGGAGGTGAATGCGTTGCAAACGAAAGAGAAGTTGCTTTTTCTGTTAGAAGAACACCGAGGGAGTTTTTTTTCGGGAGAAGAAATTGCGGAAAAACTTTCGATTTCTCGAACTGCCGTGTGGAAAGCGGTAAACGCTTTGCGCAGTGAGGGGTATAATATTGAAGCAGTTTCCCGCAGAGGTTACCGATTATCACCGGATACAGACAAACTTTCTATACAGGGTATTCGACAATGGTTAGATTCAAAAAACGAAGCACTGCTAATCCATATGGTGGATCAAACGGAGTCTACAAATACATTGCTTCGCGAAAAAGCGAATGCAGGCGAAGCAGAAGGCTGCGTGATTGTGGCGAATCAGCAAACGCAGGGACGAGGAAGACGCGGGCGTCACTTTTTTTCTCCGCCGGATTCAGGAGTGTATTTGAGTCTTTTGCTGCGTCCTAAGCAGTGGCTGCCCAAACAGGCCGTGATGCTAACTACAATGGCAGCGGTGGCCGCTTGCGAGGCCATAGAAGCCGTAGCAGAGCAAGCTGTTCAAATCAAATGGGTTAACGATTTATATATAAACGATAAGAAGGTGGGAGGTATTTTAACAGAGGCCTCCATGAGCCTGGAAGACGAAACGTTAGATCATATTATTCTGGGGTTAGGAATCAATTTATATCTACCACAAGAAGGATTTCCGGAGACGCTGGCTTCGGTAGCCGGCGCCATATTGCCAGACAAGCTGCCCAACGGCAAGAACCGGCTGGTTGCCGCTTTTTTGAATGGTTTTATGGCTTACTACCGGCAAGATTCCCAGACCTCTCTTTATCTTAGCGCCTATCGAGCGCGGAGCATGGTACTGGGAAGGCCTATTACTGTGCTCTCTCCCCAGGGACCTAAGCCGGCTATAGCGCTGGATATTGACAATGAATGTCACCTTGTGGTTCAATACGAAGACGGCCATATCGAAACGCTTTCTTCGGGAGAAATTAGCATTCAGACGCGTAAGGGATAATGGAATGGTAGAAGAAGGCTTTTTTAGTAAGACTTTTTTTCTTTGTTTTGATACATTAAATGATCTACTTGTTGTAAAAGATCCTCCGCTTTTGGGTGAGGAGGGGAGCAGAACATAGTGCCAATACTCACCTGATTAAAAGGACAAGGGGCTCCGTGATCCCATTCCCGACATTCTTGGAGCTCCTGAATGATTTTTTGAGGCGCTTTCCCATAGTAAAGCGCGACAAATTCGTCGCCGCCAAATCGAAAAACAGTTCCTGCCTCTCCCAAGATATGGGTGATGACTTGGGCATAATGTACTAAATACTGATCACCCACTACATGGCCATAGCGGTCATTGATTTGCTTAAACCGATCTAAATCCATAAAAATGATAGAAAAGGCTTGCTTGTTATCAATTAATCGCTGTAGATTGTCCCATAGCAGAGAGCGATTACCCAATTTTGTTAGAGGATCTTGAACAACAATGCTCTCAAGCTGATGGCGTTTAAGTGAATCCGAAACAATTTTGTTGATAATGAAAAAAGAAATATATGTTGAGGCAAGAAACAAGAGTAGAGTAATGATTTTTGCCGGGGAAGCACTTCCTTGTATAGAGATATAGTTTAACAAATATAGGCACAAGAAATGAAGACAATTATTAATGGCTATATAGTGATACCAATGCGGATCAATAGAAGTGATATTTTCCATTACAAAAATATACTTGGGAATTATGCGGCGATAAAATAAATATAACGTTAAAAGATATAACATACTTTCTATAACTATTGTACATATTGGCTGATACATACTTAAGAGACCGCTTAGTTGTATTGCAAACGAAAAAATACCCAACGTATAGATCCAGCACGAGCAAGTAACAATAAATAAAAGAAAAGTTTTTTCTTTATATATATAGCGAAAGGGGATTAAAAAAATAAATCCGAACAAGCTGAGAGTGCCGTTTCCATGGAAAGAAAATTTATCAGCAAATATATAAAAAAAGTAAATAAAGCACCGGAAAATATAATTAAAATAGAAAATGTTTTTAAAAGGGAATATTTTCGGCTACAACATCGGTTGATTATAATCAGATTGACAAGAAGAAGCTCCAATGCGGGAATAAAGGTTATGAATTCTAGCATTTGTTCCTCCTATGCGTTGATTTTTGTCAAATGTAGCAAAACCATTTTACCATAAGATTCGTTTGAATAAAAGTAAAAACATAACTTTTTGCTATTCCAAAGAAATGGTTTGTTTTTTTACTAAAATATGGTATCATTTCTTTAAAGTTATTTTCCAGAGAGAGGTATGTGTCATGCGTCTTTTTCAATTATTGTCTGTTATGGAAGTGGTACTGATTAACTTGGTTGTTATGGATCGTTGCTGCCACCATAAATATAATCGTCTGGTTACATTAAGCGTACAATTTTTCTCTGTCGTTATTATTTTATCTATTTTATATTTTCTTGGTTATCTTTCGGGAACACAGGGAAGCGGCGAGTACGCGATGGTCGGCTTTATATTTTTAATACCTCTTAACTTCCTGTATAAAGAGTCTCTTCTTTTGGTTTTAGAAGTCATGTGTATGGCTGCTTCATATACAATGGGAATATTTGTACTTTCAATTCAAATTTCCTACTTATTACGCGTGCAGTCCATACAAATGTCGATATTTTTTATTGAAAGCGGTTTGATCTGCCTTTCTTTCTATCCATTTTTTAAGTGGGTTTTGCCCAAATATATATTTGTTTTAGATCATATGCAAAGCTATAAAAAAAACTGGCATCGTTTTTTCTTTCTTTATAACATTGTTAATGTAGTTACTTTCTTGGTTTTTCATATTATTGGTTTAACCGATCAGTTTTCAGTATTCACGGTCTTTTTTGTGTTACTTCTGTTAATCACCACGTATTTGGCTTATTTTGTTTTGTATCAAATTATGCTCGATACCATCGCCATGCATCGATTAGAACATGAAATGTTGCACGATACTTTAACTGGACTGGGAAATCGCAAGTTGCTTATGAACGATTTAGCAACTCTGTTGCATTCGGATCAAGTATTTTCTGTATTATTTATGGATCTGAATCAATTTAAAAAAGTGAACGATCAGTATGGGCATCTGGTGGGAGATCAGTATTTAAAGCATTTTTCTGACATAGCTTCGCGAATTTTACAAAAAGAAGGAGCGGTTTACCGCTTTGGCGGAGACGAATTTGTTGCGATATATCGCGGCGTTGTATCGTCTCAGATTATAGGAGAGCTGAGGGTATGTAAAGAATGGAGCCAGGGAGCGCCGTGTCCCTTTAACCAAGTCAGCGTGGGAAGCTTAATTTTAAGTCCTCCGCACCCGGAAATGGAACAGGTTTTAAAACAAGTGGACCAGTTGATGTACCAGAACAAAGCCGGTTTGGCTTCCGCAGATTCCGAATAAATAGCAATACCTCTTAATGTTTTTTGTTAAAAAGTTGACATAGAATTTCATTGACAGAAAGAAATTAGAATGGTATGATAATCATGTAGAACAAAACGGCAGCTGTTACTGACGGGATAAAGTGGAGAAACCACTGGGGAGCAGCTGACGGTAGATGAAACGCCGACCGTCTGGGCAGCACCGATTTTCGATGCTGCCCAGTTTTTTATTTTAACATTTGGGCAGCGGATATAAAACATTTTTAAGGAGGTTCTCACATGAGCAATCAAAAGTGTTGGGAAGGCTTCAATAAAGGAGCTTGGCAAGATCAGATTGATGTACGCGACTTTATTCAAACCAATTATGTACCCTATGACGGCGATGAATCTTTTTTACAAGGACCCACGCAGCGGACAATGAATTTGCGCAAACAATTCGACGATCTGTTAATGGAAGAACATAAAAACCATGGAGTGCTTAAAATCGATACCGAAACGGTTATTACCTCCACCGCTTTTGCTCCCGGGTATCTGGACAAGGATCAAGAAATTATTGTTGGTCTTCAAACCGACGAACCTCTAAAACGGGCTTGTAATCCATTTGGAGGCATGCGGATGGTACGCGAGGCCTGCAAAGCGTATGGCTACGAGGTATCTCCTAAAATTGAAGAAGCATTTCGTTACCATAAAACCCATAACGACGGAGTATTTAGCGCGTATACAAAAGAAATCCGAGAGGCACGCCACTGCGGATTGATTACCGGCCTGCCGGATGCTTACGGCCGCGGGCGCATTATCGGAGACTATCGCCGCGTTGCCCTGTACGGTGTGGACCGGCTTATTGAAGAGAAACAGAAAGATAAAGATCAAATCGGACATGACCGGGCAATGGTAGCAGATACTATCCGGCTTTTGGAAGAGCTGTCCGAACAAATTTCTGCCTTAGGCGATCTTAAAGCCATGGCGCTTTCTTACGGGTACGACATTTCCGGCCCGGCAACAACAGCGAAAGAAGCGGTTCAGTGGTTGTATTTTGGTTATTTGGCGGCCATTAAGGAGCAAAACGGCGCGGCCATGAGCTTAGGACGCACTTCCACCTTTTTAGACATTTACTTTGAGCGAGATCTGAAAGCAGGGATTTTAACAGAGGTACAGGCGCAGGAAATTATGGACGACTTTGTCTTAAAGCTGCGTATGGCGCGCCATTTAAGAACGCCCGATTATAACGAGCTTTTTGGTGGAGACCCGATGTGGATTACGGAATCCATTGGCGGTATCGGAGAAGACGGACGCCATATGGTTACTAAAAACAGTTACCGTATTTTACAGACGCTGTACAATTTGAATCCTGCGGCAGAGCCCAATTTGACCATTTTATGGTCTAATGAGCTGCCGGAAAACTGGAAGCGTTTTGTTGCTAAAGTATCTTGCGATACCGATTCCGTGCAGTATGAGAACGATGACGTGATGCGCCCGATTTACGGTGACGACTACGCGATCGCCTGCTGCGTCTCGGCCATGAAAGTCGGCAAACAGATGCAGTTTTTCGGAGCGCGCACCAACATGGCCAAATTCCTTTTGCTTAGCTTAAATGGCGGTAAGGACGAACTGAAAAACGAACAGGTAGGTCCGGTTCATGAGCCGTACCAGGGTGAGTATCTGGAATATGACAAAGTAATTCAGCTACTTGACTTTTACCGTCCATGGCTTGCCCGTACGTATGTGAGCGCCATGAATATTATTGATTATATGCATGACAAATACGCCTACGAAAAAACGCAGATGGCGCTGCACGATACCGATGTTCACCGCTTTATGGCCTTTGGTATTGCCGGTATGAGCTGCATGGCAGATTCGCTCTCGGTGATCAAGTATGCGAAGGTTCGCTGCATCCGTGATCCAGAAACCGGACTCATTGTCGATTACGAAATCGAAGGCGAGTATCCCGCCTTTGGCAATGACGACGATCGCGTTGATCGTATCGCGTGCGAACAGGTTAAGAAATTCAGCGACGAACTGAAGCATAATCCTCTTTACCGTTACGCCGAACATACACTTTCTATCTTGACAATTACCTCGAATGTGATGTATGGTAAGAAGACAGGCAACACACCGGACGGCCGGAAAACCGGTGTGCCGCTTGCACCCGGTGCGAATCCAATGGCCGGTCGCGATAAATCCGGCGCGCTGGCTTCACTCAATTCAGTTGCTAAGCTGCGCTATGACTGGTGCCGCGACGGCATTTCCAACACCTTTTCCATTATTCCGGACGCCCTTGGCAAATCCGATCAGGAACGGTACCAAAACCTGGTTCACATTATGGAAGGGTATTTTGGCCAAGGCGCGCATCACCTCAATGTCAATGTGCTGAATCGCGAGACGCTCATGGCAGCGTATGAGCATCCCGAAAAGTATCCCAATCTCACCATTCGGGTATCGGGCTATGCCGTCAACTTTTATAAGCTAAGCCGCGAACAGCAGCGCGAAGTCATTGCCAGAACATTCCATGAAAGCTTGTAAGCTAAATACAGAAGCGGCGCAGCCGCTAACAGGACGCATCTACCAGATTCAATCCCTGGGAGCCGTGGACGGACCTGGGCTTCGCTACGTCGTGTTTATGCAAGGATGTCCGCTGCGCTGCATGTACTGTCATAATCCGGAAACCTGGCCGTTTTCTGACGGCTCTATGCAGCTGACGCCGCAGGAGCTGGTCGAAAAAACACTGCGCTGCAAGCCTTATTTTGAAAAAGGCGGCGGCGTAACGGTTACCGGTGGAGAGCCTTTAATGCAGTCTGCGTTTGTAGCCGAATATTTTCGGCTACTGCAGGCTGCCGGTGTGCATACCGCGCTGGATACTTCCGGCTGCGCTAGCCTAGAGGCCGCTGAGCCAGTGTTACAGCATACCAATCTTGTGCTGGCCGATTTAAAATTTTTGACAGCCCAAGAATATTTTCAGTATGCGAAAGCGGATATGGCAAAAATTGAGGCATTTCTGGATCTTACACAAAAAATGGCGATTCCGTTATGGATTCGCCATGTTGTCGTCCCTGGGTATACCGACAGTGAGGAGCATATTCGCAAGCTGGGGCATAAGGCGCGTCAATATCGGAATTTGGAAAAGATTGAATTATTGCCATTTCGCAACCTCTGTTTAGAAAAATATCAGAATTTGGGAATCCCGTTTCCGTTAGAAGGGGTACCCCAGATGGATGTGCAGCGGTGTAAACAGTTAGAAACACTGTTGTAGCTCTTCCCATAGGAGGCTAGTGTATGGAAAAAAGCCAGAAAATCCTGAATTTAGCTCTGCTGGCCGGGGTAACCTTATTAAAAAGCGGCGCAGAAATTTTTCGTGTGCAGGAAACCATGGAGCGAATCATAGAAACGTACGAAATTTATGATTATCATGTTTATGTCATTTCCAACGGGATTTTTGCAACGATCAATGAAAAACAGCCGGATCACTACAGTGTAGTTCGTCATGTGCCGTTAGGCAGTGTCAATTTGCAGAAAATTGATGAAATCAACCAGCTCTCGAGACAGATTTGTCAAGAGAAAATGCCTTTGGAAGAGGCGTATAGCAAGCTTTCGCAAAGCGCGGTGATTGAACCGCCCAATCCGCATAGTATGGTGCTGGCTTCCGGCCTTGGCGCAGCCGGTTTTTGCTTTTTATTTGGCGGCAGCTTACTCGATTCATTGATTGCGCTATTGTTGGGTTTGATTCTTCAAATTTATTTAAATCATACGTCAGGCAGGCGTTCCAAATTTTTATCGTATATTATTGGCAGTATTTTAGTCACTGCCGGAGCCGGACTGGTTGTGAGTTTTAGCAGTGCGTTTGATTTTAACCATATTGTGATTGGTTCGATTATTCCTTTGGTGCCGGGCGTATCGTTAACAACCTCTGTTCGTGAATTTTTTAACGGAGATTATGTTTCCGGTACGATTCATCTGGTCGATGCTCTGCTAACGGCTATTTGCATTGCGCTAGGCGTTGGCGTGGCCATCTTTTTATTTACCTCTCTGGGAGGTCAGCTATCATGAGTATGATCTTTCAGGTGATTGCCGCGATCATTGGCGTTATGGCTTTTGCCGCTTTGTTTCGGGCGCCGCGCCGGTATTACCTTGATTGTGGCATTACCGGCGGCATTGGCTGGCTCATTTATTTATTGGTTATGCAGCAGGGGTTTTCTACGGTTATTGCCTCCCTGGTGGCTACGTTAGCGCTTACTATTTTATCGCGTATGCTCTCGGTATGGCGCCAGGCCCCCGTTACGATTTTTTTAGTTACCAGCATTTTTACGCTGGTACCGGGAGCCGGCATTTATTACACGGCGTATTATCTGATTATGGATCAGATTGGCAGCGCTGCGGCGAAGGGGCTAGAAACCTTTAAAATTGCCGGAGCGATTACGCTAGGGATTTTACTGGGCATGGGTGTGCCCCAGAAAGTATTTATTGTGACCTGCCGTTGGGGGAAGGGTCTGATTCAACATTTTAAAAGAGATTCGGTATAAAGGAGTCTATGCAATGAAACAATCCAAACTTTGGGCCTATACCAAGGCACTGCTCTTAACATTGATTTTATTTGAAGGAGCTAATTATTTTTTGCTTCTGCCATTGAATATTATGGCAATGGAAACCTGGATTTATGTTGCTGCTTTTTTAGTGGTTTTTGCGTTTTTTTCCATGCTTTTTAGCGCTAAACTTCCTAAAGCAGATACCGTGCAGAGTTTATTGGAAGGAAACTGGATGCGTAACCTGCGAGGACTCCGCAAAAGAAAAGTGACGCTGCCCGGAGCCTGTCTGGCCGCCGCTGTTTTGGCGGTCGTGATTATGATGCTTCTGCAGCTGTTTTCATCGCCGGTTTTTAATGCTAAGCGATATGCAAACATTGCCGGCTCTCGCATTGCTGAGCGCGATTTTATTGAAGACACCCCCGTCAGTGAGACGATTGACGATATTGCGCTTATGGATACGGAATCTGCACAGATTATTGGTTCTAGAGCCTTGGGGTCACTTAATGATTTGGTAAGTCAGTTTGAAATCAATCCTATGTACACGCAGATTAACCTGGGCGGAAGGCCTATGAAAGTGACGCCGCTGGAATATGCAGACTTTTTCCGGTATTGGGCCAATCGAGACGAGGGGATTCCCGGGTATATTCAGGTAGATCCGGTTCAAAACACCAGTGAATACATTCAGCTGGAGGCGCCGATGGTTTATGCGGAATCTTCTTACTTTGGAAAAGACCTTATGCGTCATTTGCGGTATCGCTATCGGACAGCGATTTTTGGCAATGTTTATTTTGAAATCGGTGAAGACGGACAGCCCTATTACGTGGCTTCTGTATTAACTAATCGCATTCTGCTGTTTGGGGGCACGGATGTTAAGGGCGTTGTTATTTGTAATGCGGCAACCGGAGATACGCAGTATTATGACGTAGAGAATGTGCCGACCTGGGTAGATATTGTCTATAATGGCGATTTGCTGGCGCAGCAGTATGACTGGTATGGGTTATATAATGGGGGATATTTTAACAGCTTATTTGCGCAAGTAGACTGCCGCCGGGTTACGGATGACTATGGATATAAAATGTTTGACGACGATGTTTGGGTCTTTACCGGGGTAACCTCAGTGGTCAGTGACGAATCCAATATTGGCTTTGTACTCATGAATTCGCGCACGGGCGAAATTCGCTATTATGCGATTCCTGGCGCAGAGGAGTACTCGGTTATGCGTTCGGCAGAGGGCGAGGTGCAGCATTTGGGATATTCCGCTTCGTTCCCCTCAGTTATCAATATTGACGGCCAGCCTACGTATATTATGGTGCTCAAGGACAAGGGCGGCCTGGTTAGACAGTACGCGTTAACCCATGTAGAGCGCTACAATATTGTTGCGACCGGAACAACGCAGGAAGAAACCATTGCCAAATACCGGGCTAAATTAGCAGAGAATCAGCTGATTTCCGGTGCCGATGCGCAGCAAGAGGCAGAGGGAGAACTGTTAGAGCAAACGATTCAAGTAGATCGAATTGAATATTTGGTACAAGACGGGAATTCCTATGCGTATCTGGTGAGTGATTCGGCGATTTACCGAATGCTGGTTTCGCTGGATCCGACAATTATACTGGTAGAAGAGGGAGATCGGCTGCGGGTATCCGTTTTAGAAGAGGAGGAAGGAATTTATTCCATTGCTTCTTTTGAAAAGCAAGGCGAGTAGTATGACAATACGAAAAAGGGAGTTAGACAAATGAGCACGTATTTTCCTATGTTTATGGATATCAGCAAAGTGGTTACCATTGTGGTAGGCGGGGGAAAAATTGCCGAAAGACGTATTCAGACGCTGCGGCAGTTTTTCGCCCAGATCGTCGTGATCGCGCCCAAAGTTACGCCGATTATTCAGTCGCTCGCAGAATATGGGCAGCTGCGCTGGGTTGATCGATCCTTCCAAAAGGAGGATTTTACCGATCCCAATATTGCTATGGCCATTATTGCGACCGATGACCGCAGCGTCAATTATATGGCGGGAGAACTGGCCAAGGCCGAAGGAATTCCGGTTTCCGTGGCTGACTGCAAAGAAGAATCTACCTTTTATTTTCCGGGAATAGTCAAAAAAGATAATGTAGTGATAGGGGTAACCTCCAGCGGCGTGAATCATAAGCAGGCGGCCGATATTACACAGCGGATTCGTGACCTTATGGAGGATATATGAGGCATATTAAAATCGGAAGCCGAGCCAGTCTTTTAGCTAAACGGCAGGCAGAAATAATAATGCAGAAACTGCGCGAGCATTACCCGGAAGATCAGTTTGAAATT
>CALWPV010000048.1 GCA_944383515.1 uncultured Clostridia bacterium | reverse complement strand
CCTATTATACCACATCTCTTTTAATCCGACAACTCATTCTTATGGGTGGCCGGTTGAAAACCACTTTTGTTCTTAGGCTCTACACTTTCGGCAGCGGCCTCTTTTGCCATTTGGTAAAAGACTTCCTGTGAATTCACCAGAGCCTTTCCTCTAGCGCTTTGCTTGGTATAACGCCCTTGCGCATCCATATTACGCGCCTTTCGATTATCCGCCAGCATTAACTCCAAACATGCTTTCAGGCGCCGCATATGTTCTTCTCCTTCCACAGGAAACAAAAGCTCAATCCGTCGATCCAGATTACGCGGCATCCAGTCTGCGCTCGACAAATAAATTTCCTCATTGCCGTCATTATAAAAATAGTAAATGCGGCTATGCTCCAACAGCCAGCCAACGATGCTGCGCACCCGAATATTCTCTGACACGCCCGGAATTCCCGGCCGTAAACAACAAATGCCCCGCACAATCAAATCAATTTGAACTCCGGCGCAAGAAGCCTCATAGAGTGCCCGCGTAATTTCCGGATCCAATAACGAGTTCATCTTCGCAATAATTTTTGCCTTTTTCCCTTGTTTTGCTAAATCACGCTCTCTCGCAATTAAAGCTAGAAATTTTTTACGGAGCCCCGTAGGCGCCATGGCCAGCTTATAAAAGCTTGGCACGTCACCATACCCGGACAAACAGTTAAACAATGCCGATGCATCGGCGCCATAGGCCTCTTTACAGGTAAATAAACCCATATCAGTATACAATCTGGCTGTAACGTCATTATAATTGCCGGTTCCTAAATGAACATACCGCCGAATCCCCTGTTCTTCACGGCGAACCACTAGCGTAATTTTACAATGCGTCTTTAAACCGACCAGACCATAAATAACATGACACCCAGCTTGTTCCAGTCGCCTTGCCCAATGAATATTATTCTCTTCGTCGAATCGCGCTTTTACTTCGACCAGAACCGTTACCTGCTTCCCATTCTCGGCGGCTACGGCCAAAGCTTTAATAATCGGAGATTGACCGCTCACGCGGTAAAGTGTTTGTTTAATAGCCAGAACATCGGGGTCTTCCGCAGCTTTTCTGACAAATTCTACGACATAATCAAAGGATTCGTAGGGGTGATGAAGCAGAATATCTTTTTTGCGAATAGCTTCAAAAATGTCGTTTTCCCCCAGCAGATCCTGAGGTGTCTGCGGAATCAGGCTATCATATTGCAAATGCGAATATCCGGGAATTTTAGAAAGTTTAGATACAAAAGACAAATCCAAAGGACCATGAATCTCATAAACGTCTCGATCCGGAACATCTAATTCTTTTTGTAAATACTGCAAAATGCTGGGATCTACTTTATTTTCTACTTCCAGCCGAACAGCTTGTCCCCATTTTCTCTTTTTAATGGACTTCTCCATTTCCTTTAACAAATCGGGGGCGTCTTCTTCATGAATCGCCATGTCCGCGTTTCGCGTAATACGGTAATAAGCCGTTTTCTTAATTTTCTGCTTCGGAAACAGCTCCGATAAATGCATTCGAATGAGGTCTTCCAGAAGAATAAAGCGATCTTTAGCCGGCAAGGGTACAAGCCTTGCTAACACAGAGGGAACCTGCACCGTTGCAAAACTACTTTCCCCTTCCCTGTCCATGAGCAGTGCAATATTCAAGCTGCGATTTAAAATAAGCGGAAAAGGCCGGCTGGCATCAACAGCCATAGGCGTCAAAACCGGATACACTTCTTGCTGAAAGAAGTCTGCCAGATATGTTATTTCCTCTTCTGTTAATTGATCTGGAGAAATTAGAGTAATACCGGCCTTTTTAAGCTGTGGCAGCAAACTTTTATTGTAAATTTCATACTGATCGTCTAACATCTGGTGCGCCCTAGCGATAACCTTTTTCATTTGCTGACGCGGCGTTAAACCAGCGGCATCCTGCTTTTCAATTCCCGCCTGCACCTGATCGTACAAAGAGCCAACCCGTACCATAAAAAACTCGTCTAGGTTTGACGTTACAATAGACAGAAACTTGAAACGCTCTAGCAAAGGATTCTTTTTATCTTTTGCTTCTTCCATGACCCGCTGGTTAAATTCAAGCCAGCTCAGTTCACGGCTAATAAAGTAATTGGAATCTTTAAATTGATTAGCATCCATGTTGGTACTCCTTTACATTGTCCGATTGATTCGCAATTTTAACTTAGGTTCTAAACTAAACACTTCCCGGAAAAGTTCGCTTTTCTGGTGGAAAATCCATTCCTCCAGCATTGCATTCTCTTTGGCGAACCCCCGCAGCACTAAGCTATCATTTTCCTGTTTCACACTAAGATCATAGATTTTCTGTTTATAGCTGCAATCCATTGCATTGGCTAATTGTAAAATAGCTAACAATTTAGATACGGCAATACGACTTTTTCGGCTTAAGCTCTTATATTGTTCGTCGTATGCTTTAGGTTCTCCACCCTCATGATACCGAATTAAAATAGCCAGCTGTTTTTGTTCTTCTTCAGAAATTCCCATTAAATCCATATGAGACACTAAGGCCGCGCCGCACTGCGCATGATTGACCAAGCTAATGCCTTTGCCCAGATCGTGCAACCTTGCGCCCGCTTCCAAAATGAGCCGGTGTCGTTTAGTCAAGTTCTGTTTTCTTTTTAAATGATCAAAAATCAGTAAGGCGTATTGCACCACCGCTTCAATATGCGATTCTGGATTATGGTACTGACTCGCTACAAAACGAATATATCGGAGCGTCTCCTTTTCCAGTATGGTATCTTCTTTATCCCGATTCATTTCGTACAGGATTCCATTAGACAGCCCCACAGAAGGACAACATATCTTTTTAGCATTGGAAACCTTTTCAAACGCATGCATGATCATTATGGTGGGCAGCAGCATTTCCGCCCGTTCAAAGCTTAGCGAATACGCGTCTGCAATCTGCTGTGTATTCATAAACATAAGCTGATCGTACAATTTTTTTAACGTTTTAGGATCGATCACCCGTATATTATCTTCCGTTTCCATAGAACAAATTCGATAAATCGAATCTACTTCTTCTCCCGTCATAACCAGGTGATTGAATTTTTCCTTCATAGGCTGAATGACTTCCTGAATATGGTGAGATGTATATTCTTCTAATATTTTAGTATACTCTACCGTTTTCGTCTCTAAAGAAGACAGAATACGCCGAATCCGCAGCGCTCCCATATTGATATTTTGTCCATACCGGAGGCCGGCGGCCGCGTAGGCTGTCACCTGTACACCGCCGCTGCCAATATTAACAATCAGCAGACCGTCCTTTTTCATTTTGTCAAAATTGGGCAGCGCTTTTTGAATGGCATATTGTGTCAGCAAACGCTCTTCCGGTCCGTTAATAATTTCAATTGAGAAACCGGTATTGGCCCGAATTTGGTCTATAACATATTCCCGATTCGTTGCCTCCCGAATGGCGCCGGTTGCTACCACCCGGACCTTGCGTACTTTATATTCACGAAGTAGCTGTTTAAAGCCTAAAAGATTTTTAGACAGCTCCCGCATCATTTCCGGACTAATTCGTCCCTCAGAAAAGGTTTCTTTCCCGATAGCCAGCGTTTTTGTAACGGATTCCAGAATGGATATTGTCTGATCCTCTTTTTGACAGGCAATTTTTAACTGCATAAACCCGCTTCCAATATCAATCACGCCAGTTAACGCTGTTTTTCCCACCTTAATCTGCTGTTTCTCCATTTTTATCGTCCTTTCGCTTTCGAAGGTCAGCAAAAAATGCCTGCATTAATGCCCGGCTTTCTTGCTCTAACACTCCGCGCTCTACTTCAACCTGATGATTAAAGCGAGCTTCCTGCAGTAAATTTAAAATTGATCCGGCGCACCCTGCTTTAGGGTTCATGGCGCCGATCACAACCCGAGGAATGCGGGCCTGAACAATAGCTCCCGCGCACATAGGGCAAGGTTCTAATGTAACGTATAATGTACAGTCCTCCAGACGCCAGTCCCCTACATACCGAGCCGCCTGATCAATCGCCTCTATTTCCGCATGGCATAAAGGGTTGCCCTTCTGATTGCGTTTATTATACCCCTCTCCTATAATGTGATCCTGATATACAATAACCGCACCAATCGGAGTCTCCTCTTCCGCCGCTGCTTGTCGGGCCAGTTCCAGCGCCCGACCCATATATCTTTCGTCGCTCATACTTGGCTCCCATATCTTTTATTTAGTTAATCTTACCAAATCCACTATAAAAAATCAAGACCTCCTCAATAAAAGATCCAATATGTCAAACCAACGGAAGCCGCAATCCCCGCCAGGTTAGCGATTAGGGCTCCCGACAGCGTATACCGCGTATCCTTAACCCGAATGGCCATAAAATAAACGGACATGGTATACAAAATGGTTTCTGTGGAGCCAACCATAATTCCTACCATACGGCCTTCTAGGGAATCGGGACCGAACGTTTTTAAAATATCTAAAATCAAACCGGTGGCTGCCGATGACGAAACTACTTTCGTTAACGCTACCGGCAGCAGCGATGTCGGCATGCGCATCGCCTGGCTCAGCGGAGTGAGCAGACGCGCAAGTAAATCCAAAGTGCCGGAAGCGCGAAGCGCGGCCACGGCCACCATGAGCCCCATAAAGGTTGGCAAAATGTCCAGTACCACACGGAATCCTTCGTTAACTCCTACGACAAAGCTTTCCATAACTTTGACTTTCCGCAAGGCGCCGTATACAATAATCACTAAAAAAATAGCCGGAATAATTCCCTCCGACACTCTGGCAATCCACTGCATCAGCTCATTCCAAAATAGGACAAGATCCCTTGATAAATTCCTTGAGCAAACAAATCTGGCCTAGACTCCAGTAAGGCAGCGTCTTCTACATTGGTCAAAAATCCCATTTCAACCAAAACTGCCGGCATGGTTGTGCGTCGCAGCACATAAAGCGACGTGCTAATTTTAACTCCTCGATTGGGCAGCCCCGTCACTTGAGCCAGTCCAATTAAAATATGTTCTGCCAGCGGATACGCCTCGCTGCTCCGGCTGTAGACATATGCTTCGCTCCCGCTAATATTAGGATTCGGGTTGGTATTACAATGCAGGCTAATAAAATAATCGGCCGGCCATTGATTAGCCGCCTGCACGCGGGCTTGCAAACTGGCCCGGCTCGATGTAGCGTCTTTACTTCCCAAATGTGTTTCCGGCGTGGGCCGTGATACCTGTACCGCAAAATTCCCGTTAGCCTTAAGGAGTGCTTCCAGTTCTTTACCTACTACATAGTTAATATCCTGCTCTCTAAGGCCATTGGCCTCGGCGCCGGAGTTGGGATTGGTTGGATTATGCCCTTGATCAATAAAAATACGAATCAAGCCGATCACCTCATAAAACATCTTTGCTTTATGATATGATCGGCTTCTTTCTTTTTATGCATGCCTCTGCACTATTCTTTTTAACCGTTATAATGGTTTACCTTCCAAAATAGCTTGCGGATTCAGCCTCATGAGCGCGTGCGCCATATGCTCGCCATATCGCTTAGCAATTTTCCGATAACAAGCACTGAGCATAGGCGGCCTTTTTGTGGTATCGTGGCAATCGGAAGCCACAAAATGTACCAATGACTCGCGCAGCATTTGACGGCTAAGCTGTTTCAGGGTATGTCCGTTTTTTCCCATAATGCTGTCTGCATTAACCTGAATGTAAATACCGCGCTCGACCAGTTCTTCTATGCGCTCTATCTGATTCAGATGCTTCATTCTTTCCGCGTGGGCCAAAATTACTCGGTATCCCCGCTCCTGTAAAAGACGCAGGCTTTGACGGATATACAAAAACTCACGCTGCGGATTAAACTCTACTAAAATATACGGACCATCCGCTAACGTATGAATGTGCCCGTTTTGCAGCTCTGGCAGCGCCTGCTCATGAAAATAAATCTCATTTCCCTGGTATAAATCGAAGTCATCTGCAATCTGCTCCATATACTGCTGGGCCAGCGCAAAACTTTTTTGATACGTGGCTTCGTCAAATTTTCTTCGTCCCGGCATAAAATGCGGGGTTGAAATAATATGACGAATGCCGTCCTGATAGGCCATTTCCAGCATTTTTTTCATGGCTCTCAAATTAGCGGCGCCGTCGTCAATACCGCATACAATATGCGTGTGCATATCGGTTAATCCCGTAATCCGGTCTTTCACCCTATTCCTCCGTTCTTTGGTTTATTGTAAATGAAAGCTTTCGCAAAGCATAATCAGCTCTTTTTCGTTTTCAACCTGAATGCCCTGTATCAGCTGCGTTCGGTCTGTGTCACTTAAAAACTCACCCGTTTGCCGCATCGTTTTATATAACTCTCCCGTTTCACTATAAACGCCAATACGGTCATCCTGCATTTTTACATAACAGGGATATTGAACTTCCTGGGGCTCCGCCTGTGTGTTGGCTGTTTCCGCCGTTAGATTCTCTGCATTTTTTTGTACTTCTTCTGTTAACTGACTGGCCGCCAGCGCTGTATCCTGAGCAATATCCGCCGCCTGGTATCCTGTAATGGCATGAATACGGGCCATTTCTGTTTGCTGAATTAACTGGTTAGCAAAGAAAAACCAAGCATACGTAAGCGCCAGAAATAATACGGTAACCACCGCAACGCTGATCCAAATTTTCTTCGATAAGAAATGATGTGCCATACTTTCCCTCCTTGTAGAACCTTTTGAGGTAAAATATGCCACAATCACTTCAATTTTATGCATTCGCTCGTTTACGACAAACGCAAATACTGTAAAAAACGCCCCATGGGAATCGTTTCCATATCTTGCTCAGTAATACCGCCCAGATTCACCATTAAAAAGAAGTAAATCGCCGCACCCAGAATCACACTCACCAGCACAGAAACCGCATTAGATCCACTCACGGCAAAGAGCATAATGTATAGCAATACACAGCTAACGGCCATAATGGCTCCGCATATAAAAGGGGTTTTTATCATGCTGAGCAGACGAAGCCGGGTTTTGCATTCCCGCGTAGCCGCCCGCAAATTCATTACCATGAGCAAACCGCTGAAAATTAAAGTGTTCAAAGGAAGCGCGTAAACGCCTAAATCCAGTACCCACACAAAAAAAGCATTTAACACACACGTAATCGCCACTCCGATAAAAGCATGGCGCATAGGGATCTGCGGCTTATTAAGCCCCTGCAAAATGCCGGTAGCCACATAATTAACACAGTAGAAAACTACCGCAAAGCTCCCCACCCAAAACAGCTCTCCCCCTGCATATGAAGAACTGAACAACAGGCGCAAAATCGGTTTTCCTAATACGGTCAGACCAAAACTACAAGGAACCGCAATCATTAAAACAGTTTTCACCACGGTGTGCAATCGTTCACGCACTTCGTCATAGCGCCCCAGCGCCACACTGCTGGCTACGCTGGGCACGGAAGCCGAGCCTAAGGCGTCTCCAATAGAAATCGGCAAATTGATAAGTACAACAAATTTACCTGTGTACATGCCGCGCAGCGCTACCACCACTTCTTCATCGTATCCTTTGGCAATCATGAGTTTTCCAAACAGGCTGGCGTCAATCATACTTTTCAAAGAGAAAATAGTCGAAGCCAGCACAATGGGAATCATGAGCCTAAACATTTCAGAATAGATTTCGCCAGATCTTTCCGTAGCTCTGACTAATTGAGCCCGGCCTAAACGGCTGTTTCGGTTATATAACTGATAACAAAACAGCAAAAAGAGCAATCCGCCCAGCGCGCCAATGCCAGTCCCAATAATGCCGCCCGCTACCGACCAATTCAGTCCTAAAGAAAAAAACGCAAACGCTAAAGCTACGCTCAGCACCGCATGTAAAAATCCTTCCACCACCTCTGAAATGGCTGTGGGTTTCATATTATTCATGCTCTGAAAATAGCCTCGGAACACACTCATAATCGAAACCAGAAAAATGGTTGGTCCCAAAAAACGAATCGAAAGGGCCGCATCCGGATTATTGTAAAGGCGGTTGGCAATGAAGTCGCAACCAAACCACATAATGAGCATGCAAAAAAGACCAATGCCGCCAACGAGAAGCAAAGCTAAAACAAAAACTTTTTTAGCATTGGCGTAGTGCTTCTTTGCCATGCGCTCCCCCATAACCTTCGACATCATGGTCGGAATACTGAAAGAAGCGAAGACTAAAAAGAAGTTATAAACCTGATAGGCATCCCCATAGGTTCCTAATCCGTGATCCCCCCATAAATTCGTAATGGGAATTCGATAAACGAGTCCCATAATCCGAACGATCAGGGAAGCAACCACTAGAATGCTTCCCTGTTTAATCAGATTTTTCGTTGTATTTTTTTCCATAATCTTATCGTGGCAATCCCATTCCTTCCAAAATCTTTTTCTGCTTGTCCACCATACTCTGCTCCTCTTCTGGCGTCATATGGTCATATCCCAGAAGATGCAGCATGCTATGTACGGTCAAAAATCCCATTTCCCGCTCCAACGTATGGCCAAATTCCGCAGCCTGCTCTTGCGCTCTCTGAAGGCAGATCATAATATCTCCCAGGCAGACTTCCTCCGTATCCGGATCCCAATCGCCCTCGGCTACCCCCTGTGCAGGCGTACGCCCTTCATACGCTATCAGCGGAAAAGAAAGAACATCTGTTACCGTATCGATCTGCCGAAACGTTCGATTGGTCTCCTGAATTTGCTCGGGGGAAACAACGGATATACTCACCTCTACCGGCGTCTCCACCGCTTCTTCGCGCAGCGTAGCCCCAACGGCCTCCTCCATGCGCCGGCTCAGTTTCTCCCGCGTATCTTGGTCAATCTCAACCTGCCAGTCCATCCATATGCTCATCGATTTCTCCTGCCCATACCTTGCGCATGATTGGCCACCTCGGCATGGTTTTGTTTTTCACTTTTCTCATATGCTTCAACAATACGCTGTACCAACGGATGCCGCACTACGTCTTGATTTGTTAGGCGGCAGATACCAATGCCCTCAACTTCTTTTAAAATTTGAGTGGCCTGCTTCAACCCCGATTTTTGCCCCTCTGGTAAATCAATCTGCGTTAAATCACCGGTAACCACGGCTTTGGAGCCAAAGCCCAAACGCGTTAAAAACATTTTCATCTGGGCCTGCGTTGTATTT
>CALWPV010000047.1 GCA_944383515.1 uncultured Clostridia bacterium | reverse complement strand
CAGCCCGGCGAATGCACCAGCTGCTCCTGCAGCGAAAGCAAACCGTAGTACTGCGTTAAAAAGTCCTCTTTCAAACGGCTAACCGATACCTCTCTTAAGTAATCCATGGACATTTTCCTTTCATTTTGCCATCGAGCCCGCTTCCCAAAAATCCCCCTCTATATATAACTATCGTATTTTTTTCGCCCAAGGATCACTCTTTTTCACAAAAAAAAAGAACTTTGTCAAAACTGCACAAAGCTCTTCCAAACTTTCCTCAACCGGAAATCTACCACTGCTAGCTTTTTTTCAGGCTATTTCAAAATCAAACGCTCCAGCTCCGCTGCGCTGCTGACTAAATCGCAGGCTCCCGCCCGTTTTAATTCGTCGGCGCTCCGAAATCCCCAAAGCACGCCGCAGCTGCGCAGCCCGGCATTATGAGCGGTTAACATATCTACATCGCTATCGCCCACATATAGAATTTCGTCTTTCGGCAAAGACAGCTGCCGCACCGCCTCCAGCGTTGAAGCCGGATCCGGCTTGGCGCGGCCTCCCTCCTTTAAACCCACCACCGAGGCGAACACCGGGCCAAAATAACGCCTTGTCAGCTCGCGCGCCGGCTGATCTGCCTTATTCGAAACCACCGCCAGCTTCACGCCGGCCGCCGTAAGCCGCTCCAGCATTTCCACAATACCTGGATAGGGCGCCGTTGTATCCTCTTTATGCGCCTCATAATAGTCCATAAACTCCTGCAGCACCGCCGGTTCCAGCCCCTGCGGCAGCTTCGACGCGCTGCCTTTTTCCGCCTCTTCCGCGCACAGCGCATTGGTACCCGTTAGCATGCGCCGGATCAACCGCGGAATCCCGTTTCCCACCATAAGCTTATACGCCTCCTGCGGGTAGGTCCGCATCCCGCGGGCCGCCAGCACCGCGTTTCCCGCTGCCGCCAAATCGCCCAGCGTATTCAGCAGCGTACCGTCCAGATCAAAAATAACCCCTTTTATCATTCGTTATGGTCCCTTCTACGATAACTTTTTCAACCAGTAGCCAAACTCGCCATAACTGGGCGCGCCTCCATGCGGCGTTACAAACTCACGGTATCCCTCTTGGCCAATTTCCAGCTCCTGACTCGGTCTGTAGCGACAGGGCATGCCCAAAAAACTCTCCTCGCCCTGCTGCATTACAATCAAATGGTGATACCGCTGAAACGCCCGCTTTCCGGCGTCGCCGCACACCGCATCTACCTGCTCCAGATCGCGCATCACATATACCAGCTGCATCTGCCGATTCGTCTGCGGCTTCGACACCGTCATTGCAGGCTCCTTCGCCGGCTCCTCTGAAACCTGCGGGTCTGTTTCCGGCTCGGCCGGAACAAACGACGCCGCCGGCTCTTCTTTCGGCGTGGCATCCTGGCCTCTCTCCTGCTCTGCCGGCGCCGTCGCCGTCGCTGAAATCACCTCAGCCGCCTCCGTTTTTTCGTCTGCTTCCTCTTGCAGCGATTTCTCCCGCGAAGGTTGCTCTGGCTGCGCCTCCTGTTTGGCTTCCGGTCTTGGTACAGCCTCTGCCTCGGTCTCCCGCGCGGCGTCTGGAATGGCAATGCGCTCGCTGCGATACCCCACGATCCGCCGGCTCAAACCGTCTTTCCCCCGGGCAACAAAGGCCTTAAACTCGCCCAGTCCCAGCCCCTCCGGCTGCCCCGCAGGCGCACTCAGGCGAAACATGGGCATAGCTTGTCCCCGCGTGCCTACCATAAACGCACCCAGCGGATATTCCCGGTACTGCCCGCCCGCTTCGCATACTAACGCCGCCTCATACGAAGCGCCCTCGGGAAGAGAGCGCAGCGCGCAGCGCACCTTACCGTCCATATGCCCGGGACGGTCCTGTAATTCTATGCGCGCCTGTCCACAGCTCGCACCGGTATCTTCATATTTTAATTCTATAAACAATCGCACGTATCCCATACACTGCCTCCTAAAATGTTGATGGTATATTCTATGAGGCAGTATACAATTTATGCCATTCGGTTACATTTTAAAATATGAAAGCCCGATTCCCGGCCCACCACAATGCAGTTGCCAAACAGACGCTCCAGCTCTTTCATAGCGCTCGGCGCGCCCTGGTTTTTCCGTATCACGACATAGAGTACGCCGCCGGCGCAAAGATGCCGAAACGCCGTTTCAAAAATACCGTACACCACGGCTTTTCCCGCCCGGATCGGCGGATTGGTCACTACCATGTCATAGCGTGCCTGCGGATCCAAGGTATCGATGCTGCCGGCAGCAAAACTGCTAAGCCCTGCCGCCGCGGCATTTTGCCGCGCCAAGTCGATGGCGCGCTCATTCACGTCTACCATATGCACATACGCGCCCGGATACCGCCGTCCCAGCGCCACGCCAATCGGCCCATAGCCGCAGCCAATGTCAAGCAGGCTTTCTACCTTCTGCGGCGCGTCTTTGACAATTGTCCGCAGCAGAATATCGGTACCATGATCCACGCGGCTAATCGAAAATACACCGCTATCGGTCACAAAGGAAAACCGGCCCACATCGGGCAGCATATATTCAATATACCGCTGATGCGACGCGCTGACCGGCTCTTTAGAATAATAATGCTCAGCCATGACTGTCTCCCTCCATGAGCGCATCGGCAAGCCGTGCAAACTCGGCCAAGGTGAGGGCCTCTCCCCGTACGGTCTCTGAAAAGCCCAGATTTTGCAGCGCCTTTTGCACCGCCTCCTTAGCGGCCGGCGCCCTTACGGCGCCGCTCACGCTGTTCACCAGCGTTTTACGACGCTGCTCAAAGGCCGCGCGAATTAACGAAAAAAGAAACGCTTCGTCGCGTACCGCCACCGGCGGCTCGCTGCGCCGCTTTAAATGAATCACGGCCGATCCTACACCCGGCCGGGGAATAAAGCAGTTCTGCGGCACAAAGGCGGCAATAGAAGGCTCGGCGTAATACTGCACGGCCAGCGAGAGCGCGCCGTAGTCTTTACTGCCAGGCCCCGCCTGCATACGGCGCGCCACTTCTTCTTGCACCATTACGGTAATGCTATCCAGCGGCAGACCGCTTTCAAAAAGATGCATAATAATGGGAGTGGTAATATAGTACGGCAAGTTAGCGACCACCTTAAGCGGCCGGTCCACCCGATGCTCCGCCGCAAAGCGCGTGAGATCCAGCTCTAAAAAATCGGCGCAGATCATTTCCACATGCTCGTAAGCAGCCAGATTTTCCTGCAAAATGGGAATCAGGCGCTCGTCAATCTCTACCGCCAGCACGCGCCCGGACGCTTCTGCCAAAATCTGCGTCAAACTGCCGATGCCAGGACCAATTTCCAAACACACGTCCTCCGGCCCAATCTGCGCCGCGCGCACAATTTTTCCCATAACGTGCAAATCGATCAAAAAATTCTGGCCGAATTGCTTTTTAAACTGAAATCCGTACCGCTGCAGCAGCGCCGTAGTATTTTTCGGCGCGGCGATCAGCTGCTCCTCGGTGGCTACATGCAGCAGGCTCACTAAATAGTCTTTCGGATTCATAGCGCAACCTGAAACAGGCGGCAGGCGTTTTCGCTTGTCACCCGCGCCACCTCTTCGGCGCTGATTCCTTTAATTTCGGCAATCTTTTCCGCTACATAGCGCAGATTCCGCGAATCATTGCGCTCCCCACGCCGCGGCACCGGCGCGAGATACGGCGCATCCGTTTCCAGCAGCAGGTGAGACAGGTCAATCTCCTCGACCACGCGCAGCAGCTTCTTCACATTCGGAAACGTTAGCATGCCGCCGATGCCCAGATAAAACCCCATATCCACGTAGGCGCGGGCCATGGGCAAATCGCCGCTGTACGAATGAATCACGCCGCCTACGTCCGCCGCGTCGCTGCCCTCTATCACGTTAAACGTATCCTGCGCGGCCTCACGGCTATGCACAATAATGGGCAGCTCCACTTCCTTCGCCAGCTCAATCTGCTCCACAAACCAGTCGCGCTGCACATCGCGCGGCGAAAAATCATAATGGTAATCCAGCCCAATCTCGCCAATCGCCACCACTTTCTCCGTTTGGCAGGCATACTGGTAGAGGCGCTGCACCGCGTCCTCGTCCAGGCTTCCCACCTCGTGCGGATGCACGCCTACCGCCGCAAATACAAACTCATACTCTTTAGCCAGCTTTAGCGTGCTTTGACAGCTTTTTAAATCACTCGCGCAGTTCACAATCGCATCCACGCCCGCCTGGCGCATGGCGCCAAACAGCTCCTGCTGATCGCCTTTAAACCGCTCGTCGTCATAATGCGCATGCGTATCAAAATACATTAGCTCACCTCACTGCCGCTGGGCACTTCTCGCTCCGGTGTCAGCAGGCAAAAACCGCCTTTACCGTCGTCCGCGCAGAGCACCATGCCTTCTGACAGCACGCCGCGCAGCTTCACCGGCTTCAAATTGGTTACCACAATCACGCGGCGGCCCACCATATCCTCGGGCGTATACTGCGCCGCAATGCCCGAAACAATCTGGCGCACCTGATCGCCCACCTGAATCTGGGAAACCAGCAGTTTTTTCGCGCCTTCCACGGGCTTACAGGCTAACACGGTGCCCACTTTCAGCTCTACTTTGTCAAAGTCGTCAATCGTAATTTCCGGCTTTCCTGCCTTCTGCGTCTCCTGAGGCTTCGCAGCCGCGGCCGACTTTTCTGCTTTTTCCTTTTCAATTTCGGCCAGCAGCTTAGCGCCGTCTAAACGGGCGAACAGCGGACTGGGCGCTTTTGTGGTATGCCCCTTCTGCAAATACCCGAAGCTAGCGAGCGATGCCAGGCTGCGTCCCTGCTCGTCTACACCCAGCTGATCTAAAATAGCCTCGCCGGTCTGCGGCAAATACGCGCGCAGCAGCACGCCAATAAAGCGAATGCCTTCCAGCAGGTTATACAGCACGGTGCCCAGACGCTCTGTTTGGGCTTCGTCTTTGGCCAGCGCCCAGGGCGCGGTCTCGTCAATATATTTATTGCAGCGGCGCGCCAAATTCACAATCGCCTCCAGCGCGTCGGCGACGCGCAGCTCTTCCATTTTCAGATCGACTTCTTGGGCCGTGCTCAGAGCCGTTTGGATAAGATCGGTATCTAACGCCTGCTTGGCGGCTTCGCCGCTTTGCACAGCGCCATTAAAATATTTTTGACCCATAGAAATGGTGCGATTAACCAAATTGCCAATGGTATTGGCCAGATCGGCGTTATACCGGGCAATCATGCTTTCGTAGGTAATGCTGCCGTCGCTGGCAAAGGGCATTTCGCGCAGCACATAGTAACGCACGCCGTCTACGCCAAAGCGGTTTACCAGTTCGTCAGCGTAAATGACATTGCCCAGGGATTTACTCATTTTGGTTTCGCCAAAGAGGAGCCACGGATGGCCGAAAATCTGCTTGGGCAGCGGCTCTCCCATGGCCATGAGGAAAATGGGCCAGTAAATGGTGTGAAAGCGAAGAATATCTTTGCCGATCAGGTGCAGGTCGGCAGGCCAAAGCTTTTGGTACTGCTCACTGGGGTGATCCGGATCATAGCCAATGCCGCTAATATAGTTGTTGAGCGCATCCATCCAGACGTACACCACGTGGCCGGGGTCGAAATCAACAGGAATGCCCCAGGTAAAGGAAGTACGGGACACACACAAATCTTGCAGGCCGGGCTTTAGGAAATTGTTGATCATTTCTTTTTTGCGCGACTCGGGCTGAATAAAATCGGGGTGCGTTTCGATATACTCGAGCAGCCGGTCCTGATATTTGCTCATTTTAAAGAAGTAGGCTTCTTCTTTGGTTTTGGTAACTTCGCGTCCGCAGTCGGGGCATTTGCCGTCGACCAGCTGCGTTTCGGTGTAGAACGACTCACAGGGCACGCAGTACCAGCCTTCGTAGTACCCTTTATAGATATCGCCCTGCTCGTAGAGTTTTTTAAAGATTTTCTGTACGGTACGCTCATGCTCCGCGTCTGTGGTGCGAATGAATTTGTCGTAGCTGGTGTTCATAAGATCCCAGATCTCTTTAATTTCGCCCGCCACTTTATCGACATAGGCCTTAGGCGTTACGCCGGCCTGCTCCGCGTTTTGCTGAATTTTCTGCCCATGCTCGTCGGTACCGGTCATAAAAAATACATCGTAGCCCTGCAGGCGGCGATACCGCGCAATCGCGTCGGCCAAAACTACCTCGTAGGTATTGCCGATATGCGGCTTGCGCGAGGTATACGCGATAGCCGTAGTGATATAGTATTTGCCGCGGGATTCTCCCGCGTGGTTACAGCTTTTGCACATGCTTTTGTGCCTCCTTATAAAAATAAATTCGGCGCCCCATCCCATAAGGACGAGGCGCCGCTCGTGTTACCACCTTAATTTACAGAGACTTTGGCTCTGCGGGCGCCATGCCCACCGCGTATGATCTCTGCCTCACTCGGTACGCCGCAGCTTTAGGCTGCTTGAATACCGATACGCGATCACGGGCGTACCCGTCGCCACCTTACCGCCCGCGGCGGCTCAGCGCGCAGCTCCGAGGCCATGTTCCACACCGCTCTGCGCACCCCTTCGCAGCTACCGGGGCTCTCTGCCGCGTTTAACGCATGTGTACTCTTCTCTTCACAGCTTTTAACTCAGGCTTCATTGTACTATGAGATTCGGGGCTTGTCAAGACCTGCGGGCAGATGGATCTGCGCCATTCGCATGGATCGAATGGGCTGATCAGTATTGGCCGCTCAATAGGAAATCTGCCAAGTGCACAATTTTCACACCATAGATATTTCCTGTGGCCAGTTCGTCTAGCGTTACCACATATTTGGGGTAGTGGTCTTTAATGGCAAGGAGATTGGCAACTTCCCGATCGGATTCCTCCGGCAGCCTGCGGCACACCTGAACGTAGATACGCTCGTCTCGTCGCACCGCCACGAAATCAATTTCTTTCGTTTCGTTCTTCCCGATATAGACCTCATAGCCTCGCCGCCGCAGTTCAAAATACACGATATTTTCCAGCATGGCGGCAATGGACTCCGGATTAAAGCCCATGATGCAATATTTTAAGGAAGTGTCTGCCAAATAAAATTTTTCTTGGGTTTTCAGCACGGATTTTCCCTGCAAATCATACCGCTGACAGCGATAAATCACAAACGCCTTTTCCAGCCAGTTCAAATAGTTGTAAACTGCTTCAACAGACAGAGAGCGCCCCTCGCTTTTCAGAAACTTTGCAATGGCGTTAGCGGAAAAAGTTTTGCCTACATTTTCCACAATATACTTAACAACACGGTTAAATAAATCGTAGTTCATAATATGGTGCCGCTTTGTAATATCGCTGGTAATCACCGAGTGATAGATTCCCTCCACAATTTGGTAAGCAGAGCGTTCGTCAAAGCTTCCGAGCGCCACAATCGGAAAGCCGCCCAGTCGGAGATATTCGTTTAACAGCTCCTTGGGAGAGCGGGAATCTGATTTCTTGAAATCCAAATATTCCGCAAAGGACAGCGTATAAACCGGAATGGAAATATATCGTCCTGTCAAATAGGTGGAAATTTCGCTTGCCATCAGCTTAGAATTGGAGCCAGTCACATAAATATCGGTATTCGCATTTTCTAATAGGCTATTCACCGCTTTTTCCCAGCCCTCAATTTCCTGCACTTCGTCTAGCAGCAGATAGTAACGCCCATTGTCGGTCATCTGTTCTTTAATGCCCTGATACATATCCTTGTCCGTCATGCCATCGTCAAAATCCTCCGACGTATAGCGCATACTGATAATGTGGTCCGCGGCAATTCCACTTTGCAGCAGATCGCTTCGTAGCATATCTAAAATCGTGGATTTACCGCAGCGCCGGATTCCCGCCAATATCTTCACAAGCGAAACATCACGGTAGGTTTTCAGCGTATTCATATAGTGTGGCCTTATAACCATAGGGTTCACCCCCTTATTCCTTGCTCATAGTATAGCCAAAAACTTTAAAAATATCAATAGTTTTTACTTATAATCCGAAAAAACTTTCTTTTGTTTCCGACTTTTTATGCAAGAACAAAAAGACATAGTTTCTCACTTTTGACTGCTGGGGCTAACGCCGAATACGCGCTTATACTGCCGAGAGAAATTAGGCAAATCAGAAAATCCGGCTAACGCAGCCGCTTCCGCAACGCCATAGCCTTGATCTAAGAACTCCTGCGCTTGCTGCATGCGTAAACGCATCAGGTACGCCTGCGGCGGCATACCATAAGCCTTCCTAAACAGGAGCGTTAAATACCGGCGATCAATATGAAGCGTATCGGCCAGTTTCTGAATACTGACTGGCTGCATATACGAAGTTTCCAAATACGCCTTGGCATACGCGGCATAGGTTTCCTGCCGGCTGGCAAGCGGAGGGGCGTCCTGCGCAAGGCGCCATAACAGCTCATAAGTTAACGAAAATATACGGCCGTCTTGATGCTCGTATTGACACTGCTCTCGCAGCGCTTCAAAAATTTTACGCACCGGCGGTTGGCGCAGCACCGGTTTATGTAAAAACGCTGGCGTTTCTTCGGCTCGAAACCCCAACCAGACATATTGCCACGGGCAAGCGCGGCTAGCCCGATACGTCGTTACCTCTTCCGGGTGAATGACAAATAAATCCCCGGGGCCCACCTGGTAAGAAGTCTCGGCTTTCCAAAAAGTGCCCTCTCCTTCCAGCACATAGTGGAGCAAATAATAATGACGCACCGCCGGACCGAACTGATGCCCGCTCGCACAGGCTTCCCACCCAAAATTTAAAGGTTCTACGCCGTGCCACCAGCCCGGCGCTATAACGTATTCATGGCCTCCCATATCGCTTGTCTCCCTTTCTCCTATTTGTTTCCATTTTACCAAATCCGTCTTCCATTTTACAATAGTTTTTTTCTGGTACCTCTGCTACACTAAGGGCACATTGATTTTTTATGGAGGATACACCTGATGCTAAAAATTACCTTTATGGGCGCCGGAAGTACCGTGTTTGCCCGCAACGTTTTAGGAGACGTAATGTGTACGCCTGCGCTGCGCGAGTGCGAAATTGCCTTGTATGACATTGACGGCACCCGCCTAGACGAAAGCTACCGCATTTTGTCTACCATTAACCAAAATATCAATCAGGGCCGGGCCGTTTTAAAGCCCTACCTGGGAGTAGAGAATCGCAAAAAAGCCCTGCAAGGCGCTACCTTTGTAGTCAATGCCATTCAGGTGGGTTTTTACGAGCCCTGCACGGTAATCGATTTTGAAATTCCCAAGCGCTATGGCCTGCGTCAAACTATTGCCGACACCCTTGGCATCGGCGGCATTATGCGCGCTCTGCGTACAATTCCCGTACTGGAAGATTTTGCCCGGGATATGGAAGAGGTCTGTCCCGACGCTCTCTTTCTTAACTACACCAATCCCATGGCCATGCTCTCCGGCTATATGCAGCGGTATACCGGTATTAAAACCGTTGGGCTCTGCCACAGCGTACAGGTTTGTTCGGAGCATTTGCTAAAGGCTCTGGGCATGGAAGACAAGCTAGAGGGCCGCAAGGAGCTAATTGCCGGTATCAACCATATGGCATGGCTGCTTTCTATTCAGGACAAAGACGGCAACGATCTGTATCCCGAAATCCGCCGCCGGGCTAAAGAAAAGAATGCCGGCGAAAAACACGGCGACATGGTTCGCTACGACTACATGGATAAACTAGGCTACTATTGCACCGAATCCAGCGAGCACAACGCGGAATACAACTGCTTCTATATTAAGAAAAATTACCCCCAGCTGATCGAGCAGTTCAATATTCCTTTAGACGAATATCCCCGGCGGTGTGTAAACCAGATTAAGGACTGGAAAGAAATGAGCCAAAAGCTGCTGTCCGACACCGAGCTTTCTCACGAACGCACCAAAGAGTACGCCTCGTATATTATGGAGTCTGTAATTACCGGCGCGCCGCTTCAGATCGGCGGCAACGTGCTGAACACCGGCCACTTAATCGAAGACTTCCCGGAGCAAGCCTGCGTAGAAGTCCCCTGCCTGGTCAATGGCACAGGCATTCACCCCACCTATGTAGGCTCCCTACCCCCGGTTTTAGCGGCCATGAATATGACCAATATCAATACGCAGCTGCTAACCATTGAAGCGGCCCGCACCAAAAAGAAAGAAGATATTCTCCGCGCTGTCATGCTGGAACCGCACACGGCCGCCGAACTCTCGATTGACGACATGGCCAAAATGATTGACGAACTGATCGCCGCCCATGGCGAGTATATGGCCATGTACCACTAAATAGCTAACTATTCAACCACTGGAGGTAATGACTCATGAATATAATACGCATTGGCACCTGCGTGCCCGGGCAGGCAGCGGAAAAGCTGCTGCCGCATTTAATCCAGGCAGGATTTGAGTGTGTTTCGCTCAACTTCCACATGGAATTTCCGGAAAAAGACCTGTCCACCTATTGGGAAAAGGTAAGACCGCTGCTGGAAGACTCGCCGGTACAGGTTTCCTCTATCGGCTTCTACTGTAATCCTTTAGAAAACGAGGCGCAGCGCCAAACACTGGAACATTTTATCGACAATGCCCACCTATTCGGCACACATCTGGTAACCACCTTTGCCGGGGCCTTAGAAGGCCAGCCCGTTGAAAAAGCCATGCCCCGCTACCAAGAAGTCTTTGGCGAGCTGGCGCGCCGCGCCGAAGCAAACGGCGTGCGCCTGGCCATAGAAAACTGCCCCATGGACGGCACCTGGAATCAGGCCACCTGTAATATTGCTTTTAACCCCCGCGCCTGGGAATGCATGTTTGACGCCGTTCCCAGCGAGGCGATTGGCTTAGAATGGGAGCCGGCTCACCAAATGGTGCAGCTGATCGACCCGCTTCCCCAGCTGGAGCAATGGGCCGGCCGCATCTACCACCTGCACGGTAAAGACGCCACGCTCCATACCGATCGCGTTCAAAAATGGGGCGTATTCGGCGCCTGCACCTTTGCCGAGCCCCGCACACCGGGTTACGGAGATACCGACTGGCGGGATATTTTCCACATTCTCTACTCCAAGGGATATGAAGGCGATATTGTAGTAGAGGGCTTCCATGACCCCATTTTCCGCGGCGAACGCGAATGGGCCGGACAGCTTCACGCGCTGCAGTACCTTACGTGGTGCCGCGGCGGCACCCAAAAATCTCCTTGGTAATACCGCATAAAAAAAAAGCCATAAAGCTGAGTTTCACCGGCTCTATGGCTTTTCTTTTTCTATACCCACTCCATTAAAAAGCAAACGGATACTGAATCTGCGCGCCAATCTCCTTGGCCTTGTCTTCGCCCAGCAGCCGCGCCACCAAGTGCAGCGCGAAAGGAATGGCCGCCCCCATTCCCTTTCCGGTAATTATATTCCCGTCTTCAGTTACCGCTTCGCCGGTAGCAATGGCTCCGCTGAGTTTGTCCTCAAAGCCGGGGAAGCAGGTGGCCTTTTTGCCGGCCAGCAGCCCCAGCTCGCCCAGCACGCTGGGCGCGGCACAGATGGCGGCTACCGTTTTATCCTCGCGAGCCGCAAACGCCGTTACCGTCTCGGCCACCAATGCGCTCGCCTTCAAGTTGTTGGTACCGCCCAAACCACCCGGCAGCACCACCATGTCAAACGAATCCATGGTCAGATCCTTTGCCAGCGCATCGGCATAAAACTGAATCTGATGCGACGACGTAATCAGGGTTTCTTCATGAATCGACGCCGTTGTCACGGTAACGCCGGCACGGCGCAAAATATCAATCACAATCAGGCCTTCACACTCTTCCAGGCCATTGGCTAAAAAAACACAAACCGATTTCATTTGCCTACCTCCTTAACTGGTAATTCCATAATATAATCGTCCATAACAAAACCATTACCAATGTCCGTACATGCACTGCGGACCGTTTGAAAGCCCCAGTGCCGATAGATATCAATGGTATTCGTGTTGAACCGGTTTACCGTGAGCCAGAGTTTAGACCGTTCATAGCTTTGCGCCATGGAAATTAAAAACCCCAGTGCTCGGCTCGCGAGCCCGCGTCCCCGATAGGCCTTAAGAATATAGAGCTTACTTAAAAAGACCGCCTCGTCATCGACGCGAAAGCCTATGTATCCACGAATTTCAGGAGTTCCCTCTTTCCCTTGTTCCGTGATAAAGTAATAGCGGTACCCCTCCTGCGCCACCTGGCGCTTCATGGCCTCATACGACTGAAACTTCTCAACCATGTAATCGATCTGCTCGGGCGACAAAATAGAGGCAAAATGCTCGTGCCAAACCTCGTCGGCCACCTGGCTCAGCCGCCTAAAATCAGCCTCGTCCCTAACCTCAGTCATTTGAAAATCGGTTTCTACCGCAATACCGTGATCGTGTAATGCCTGACGCAGCCTGCCTATATCCTGCGCAAACTGCACGGCTTTTATACCGCAGCGGCGGGCTCCCCGCACATTCGGCTCCATGTCGTCAATAAATAAACAGCTTTCAGGCCGTCCCCCCGATCGTTCTAGCAGCAAACGGTAAAACGCTTCTTGCGGCTTAACCACACCATACGTTGCGGAAAAATACCGCTCTGGAATGATTCGAAGCTCCGGCATGGCTTCCGCATAGGTTTCAAACACCTTAGACGCATTGGAGAGAAGCAGCAGGCGATAACCGTTAGCTACAAGCTCCTTTTCCAAATGCAGCATGCCGGGAACCGGCGGCATATACTGATGCCAGGTTGCTAGCGCCGTCCAGGCGTCGTCATACGCCGTTTCCGGCACCCGGCGCTTCACTGCCTCCCAAAACTCTTCGTTAGTAATAGTGCCGTCGTCCAGCCGGCTCCATTCTGACGCCTGAAACACTTGACGGCAGAGTACACTCCGGTGCTGAGGCTGAATGGGCATATGCCGAACAATATAATCGGGATCATAGCGTCGCAGCACATTGCCCATGTCAAAAATAATGTTCTGTATCATTACCGTTCCTTTCCGAAAAACAGCAGGCCCAGCGCCCCCGGCCCCGAGTGCACGCCAATACTGGGGTTAACGTCTCCGATCATAATATTTTGAATGCCAAACCGCTTGGTAACCTGCTCGGCCACAAACTGCGCATCGGCCAGGCAGTCTCCATGAACCACGGCCACCATGTCGTTAAGCGCTTCGTAGCCCGGCATTTTTTCGGCCATGTAATCCACCAGCGCCAGCAGCGATTTTTTACGCCCCCGCACCGTACCGGCCGCTTCCAGCTTGCCCTCCGCCGTGAGCTTAAGCACCGGCTTAAGGTTTAGCACGCTGCCAACAACGGCGGTTGCCTTAGACACGCGCCCGCCTCTCTGTAAATGAAATAAATCGTCTACCGTAAATTTCACGCAGAGGTGCGCCGCATGCTCTTCCAGCCAGGCCTTCACCTCTTCCAGACTTTTTCCGGCCTCCTGCATCTGCAGCGCTTTATTGACCAAAAGCCCTTCTCCCAGCGACACGCATAGGCTATCGACAATTTCAATAACCGCGTCAGGATAAGCTTCTTCCTTCAGCTGTTTGGCTACCATGCGCACAATATCGCAGCTGCCGCTCAGCGCCGACGAAAAACTAACGTATAAAATGTCTTTTCCCGCGTCTAAAATAGCGCGAAATTTTTCTTCGGCTACCGCCGGATTCACCGCCTGGCTTTGCGGCATGGTGCCCTCGCGCATTAAGCGATAAAACTCCGCGGGCGCCGGCCCGGCGCTGCCCTCATACACTGCATCGCCAATCGAATAATACTGTGGAATCTGCACCAGGCCATGTTCTTTCACATAGCTCTGCGGCAGGTCTGAATTTGTATCGGTTACAATTTGGTATGCTCTCATTACAGCCTCCCCCTTCTACACGTAATGTTTTCTTTTATTTATACCACGAAGAAGCCTAAAATACAAGAGGGCCACCATGGTAACCGATTTTTGATTTTGCGCTTCCGGTAGTCTATTGTATTTTTTTGCGATCTCCCGTATAATACTCTCAAGCCTTACTTCACCGAAAGGAGAACCTCCTATGGACAATTCCTCTACTGTTCGGCCGCTCACCACGGCTGAAGATCTATTAAAAGCCCGGCAAATTAGCGCGGTTGCTTTTGTGAGTCCTTTTGACGCTACCAAGTTTACCATGCCCGAGCCGGGGCCTTCGCAGGTGTGGGGCTATGGCGATCCGCTCACCTCTACCATGCATGTGCATGATTTCGGCGTTTGGTTTGACGGCAGCCTAGTGAAATGCGCCGGCATCGGCGGTGTGGCTTCGCTTCCGGAAGGCCGCGGACAAGGCGGAATTCGTAGCCTCTTTGCATCGCTGATGCCTAAGTGGAAAAAAGAGGACATTGTGTTTTCTACGCTATACCCCTTTTCCCACCTGTTTTACCGCAAATTTGGCTATGAGCTGGTGCAGCGCACGCACCGCTACCGGCTGCCCATGGCGGCGCTGTCTGTGTTTCCCCGTCCGGAGCGGGTAACCATGATAACCCAGTGGAATCCGTCGGATGATAACCCTCTTATGCTGATTCACCGTGACTTTGGAAAACAGATAAATTTAGCTGTTTTACGTAAAGACGCGCAGTGGCGCGTGGCGCAGGATCCGTACCGCGATGTGCGGTATACCTATTTGATTGGCGACGACGCGTTCGTAACGTTTACGAAAGACGCCAAGCCAGACGCCGATTTATACACCCTGCGGGTGGAAGATTTGGCGTACCGCACGCCGCAGGCGCTGCGCGAAATTTTCGGCTTCTTATACGCTCTGCGGGCGCAGTACGGGCAAGTTGACCTTAGCTTGCCGCCCAGCGTACCGCTGACGGACATGATTCCCGAGTGCTATGACGTATCTTTAGAAGTGCAGGCCCATGGCATGGCCCGGGTGGTCCATGTCCAGCGTGCGCTGGAGCTCATGCGCTACCCGCAGGAGACCGGCGCTCTTTGTATTCACGTAGACGACGCGTTCCTGCCGGAAAACACCGGCCTCTATCTGGTGCGCTACGCGCAGGGTAAGGCGCAGGAGGTTACCCGAGAACGGTTTGGCGGCCGCCCCGATTTAAAAGTATCTGTGCAGCGCTTTACGCAGCTGGTGCTGGGCTCGCTTTCCCTCTCGCAGGCGCTGTGGCTGTCTGACGTTGAGTGCTACGTGGATCCCAGCCGTCTCACGCCTATCTTCCCGAAAAAAGACGTCTTTTTTAGCGACTATTTCTAAAAAAAGGCCAGCCATAAACCCATGCAAAGCGCGGGGCCCAGCGCCAGGGCGTCGCGCGGCCCGGCCCGGCGCGTGGCCAAAAGGTATGCGCACTGTGCGCCGGCTATACCAAACCCCAGCGCCAGAGCCCTTAGCACTCCTTCCGGCCCTAACAGACATCCGCCGGCGGCCATTAGCTTAATATCGCCGCCGCCCATGGCGCCAGGCCGAATGAGTGCGACAAGCAGCAGCGGGGCGGCCCCTGCCAGTGCGCCCGTCGCGCGAAACGCCACATGCATGGGCTGGCTCATAGCATATAACACCCCACTGCAGAGCAGAAAAAGCGGATACCGATTCGGAATCCGCTTTCTTTTATAATCAACGTACGCGGTGCGCGCCAGCACCGCCGCCACGGGAAGCAAACGCCAAAACGCGCCCTCCGCGGCTAGCCATTCTATTATGCTGAAAATGGCCCCTCCTATTCTTCTTTTTCCATCCAGTCAAATTCAGAGAGCGAATGCCACACGCGGCCGTCGAGCCCCCGCGCCGCCTTCGCATGCACCATAGACGAAAGCACCGCCTCATGCGTTGCCTCCACCGCCGCGGCAAACGCCGCATCCAGCAGATCTTCCCGCACCACGCTTAGCGTTTCAAACGCCGCGCCGCTGCGGCTTCGCGTATTCGCGGTAGAAAACGCCAGCATCACCTCGCCGCTTCCATGCCCAATATACGATCCGCTCCGCGCCAGTCCTGCGCCCGCGCGGCGGGCAATCCGCTGCAGCTGCCTGGCCGTCACCGGAAGATCCGTTGCCAGCACCGTCATAATCGAGCCTTTATCGGCCTGCTCCGCCTCGGACGGGGCCTTTCCTGTCTGCTTACTTAATGCCGCGCTAATCCTCTTTCCCACCGGCCGTCCGTTCACGGTGAAATCGCGCAAACTGCCAAAATTAGACTGCACCAGTACGCCCAGCGTAAAGCGGCGGCCTTCCAGCTCAAAACAGCGCGAAGCCGAACCAATGCCGCCCTTGAGCCCGTAGCAAAGCGTGCCGGTACCCGCGCCCACGCTTCCTTCTTCAAAATCTTCCGCAGCCGAATCTATCGCCTGCCATACGTGCTCCGCTTGTACCGCCCGGTGCGCAATGCAGTTTAACTGGCTGTCGTTACACTCGCCAACCACCGGATTGATCGACGTACACGCCACACCGTCTTTCTGACACTGCCGCAGCGTATACTCAATCAGGGCGTCGGCCACCACGCCAACATTCAGCGTATTCGTAAGCGCAATGGGCGTTTCCAACACGCCCAGCTCTTGAATTTGAATACTGCCCATAGTTTTACCATACCCATTATGCACATAGGCGGCGGCTACCGGCTGGTTTTGGTAGCAGTTTCCGCTGCCCGGCAGCACTACGGTTACGCCGGTATGCTGCCGGTCCTGATGCACCGTATAGTGCCCCACGCGCACGCCGGCTACATCGGTAATCAGATTGCGCCTTCCCCTTGGCATGCGTCCAACCGGATACTCCTGAATCCCCATACATTACCTCTCTTTCTCAGCCGCCGATCGCGTTACCGGTATACAGCTGATAATACCGGCCTTTTTCTTCCAGCAGCTGCTTGTGCGTACCGCGCTCAATAATGCGTCCCTGTTCCAGAACCATAATACAATCCGCATTTTTAACGGTTGACAGGCGGTGTGCAATGACAAAGGTGGTACGCCCCTTCATTAGCCGGTCCATACCTTCTTGTACCAGCGTTTCTGTACGCGTGTCAATGGAAGACGTAGCCTCGTCCAAAATGAGTACCGGCGGATCGGCTACCGCCGCGCGGGCAATCGCTAGTAGCTGCCGCTGGCCCTGGCTCAAATTCGAGCCGTCGCCCGTCAGTACCGTCTGGTAGCCATCGGGAAGGCGGCGTATAAATCCGTCGGCATTCGCCAGCTTAGCCGCCGCCTTACACTCTTCGTCCGTTGCGTCCAGACGGCCATACCGGATATTATCGAGCACCGTTCCGGTAAATAAATGCGTATCTTGCAGTACCATACCCAGCGACCGGCGCAGATCGGCCTTTTTAATTTTATTGATATTAATGCCGTCATAACGAATTTTGCCATCGGCAATGTCGTAAAACCGGTTAATCAGGTTGGTAATTGTGGTTTTTCCCGCGCCCGTGCTGCCTACAAACGCAATCTTCTGTCCCGGCGTTGCGTAAAGCTTAATGTTATGCAGCACAATTTTATTCTCGTCATAGCCAAAATCAACGTCGTCTAAGGTTACATCGCCTTCCAGCTTCGTATACGTTACCGTACCGTCCGCCTTGTGCGGATGCCGCCAGGCCCACACGCCCGTGCGCTTTTCGCTTTCTACCAAGGTGCCGTTGGGCTGCTCTACCGCATTCACCAGCTCTACATAACCGTCGTCCACCTCCGGCTGCTGATCCATCATGTCAAACACACGATTCGCGCCGGCCATGGCCATAACAATAAAGTTAGTCTGCTGACTAATCTGGCTCACCGGCTGCGTCGAGTTACGGTTTAAAGTCAAAAACGAAACCAGCGTGCCCAGCGTTAAGCCGGCATAACCGCTTAAGGCCAGCATCGCGCCCACTACAGCGCAAAGCACATAACTGATATTTCCAATATTGCCATTGACAGGCATGGTAATGTTGGCAAAGGTATTCGCCTTATCCATGCTTTCCCGCAGGTCTTCATTGATTCTCCGGAATTCTTCCAGACTTTTTTCTTCATGACAGAAAACCTTAACTACTTTCTGGCCTTCCATCATTTCCTCAATATATCCGTTCACAATACCCAGATTTTTCTGCTGATAGGCGAAATAATGCGCCGATCTTCCCGCTATGCGGGTAGTTACAAACAGCATTACGCCAATCATAACCAGCGTAAGAAGGGTCAGCGGAATGTCGAGCACCAGCATACTGACAAAAGAAGTAATCAGGGTAATCGACGAGTTAATGATTTGCGGAATGCTCTGACCGATCAGCTGCCGCAGCGTGTCGACGTCGTTTGTATACACCGACATAATGTCGCCGTGCGCATGGGTGTCAAAATAACGAATGGGCAGGGATTCCATGTTTTTAAAGAGCTGAATTCGCAAATTGCGCATGGTTCCCTGGCTAATATTGACCATAAGGCGGTTATAGGTGTATGCCGAGGCAATGCCCACAACATAGATACAGACCATTTGCATGAGCGCGTGGGCCAGGGGCCCAAAATCGGGCGAAGCCGACTGCGTCATAGGCACGATATAGTCGTCGATGAGGCGCTGGGCAAATAAATTACCGCTGAGCGTTGCCAGCGCTGTAATCAGAATGCATAGCACCACAAGGGCAAAGCGAAATTTATAATTTTTAAGCATGTATCCCAGTACCCGTTTAGTGGTACGCAGGACCATTTTCTTATCGGTTTTACGTTTTTTATACTGTTCTACCATATCTGCTCACCATCCTTTCCTTTAGCCTTCGGCATCGAAATCGCCGCCGCCCTTCGTTTGGGCTTCGTAAATTTCCTGATAAATCTGATTGGTTTGTAACAGCTCTTCATGGGTACCGAAACCATTCACCGTTCCGTTGTCCAGCACGATAATACGATCCGCGTCTTGCACGCTGGAAATGCGCTGGGCGATAATCAGCTTTGTGGTGCCGGGAATGCTGGTGGCAAAAGCCTTACGAATTTTCGCATCGGTTGCCGTATCTACGGCGCTGGTGGAATCGTCGAGAATCAATATTTTAGGCTTTTTCAGCAGAGCCCGGGCAATACACAGTCTCTGCTTCTGACCGCCGGATACATTGGTGCCGCCTTGCTCAATCCAGGTATCATAGCCACTGGGAAAGCGCTCGATAAATTCGTCGGCGCAGGCCTGACGGCATACCTCTTTGCATTCTTCCAGCGTTGCGTCTTCTTTACCCCAGCGAAGATTGTTTAAAATAGTACCTGAAAAAAGAACATTTTTTTGCAGCACTACCGCTACCTGGTCACGCAGAGCCTCCATGTCGTAAGCGCGTACATCTATGCCGCCAACCTTTACCTGTCCCTGGTCGACATCATACAAACGGCTAATCAGATTGACCAAAGTGGATTTACCACAGCCCGTACCGCCGATAATGCCAATGGTTTCCCCAGATTGAATGTGCAGGTCTATGTCGCGCAGCGATTCTTCGCCGCTGCCGTGTTTATACGAAAAGCTCACATGATTAAAGTCGATACTGCCGTCTTTCACAACTTCCTGTGGCTTGTCGGGATTGGCCAGATCGGGCTGTTCATTCAGCACCTCGGCAATACGACGCGCGCTGGCCAGGCTCATGGTTAACATGACAAAGATCATAGACAGCATCATGAGCGACATGAGCACGCTCATAACATAACTAAAGAGCGACGTGAGCTCGCCGGTGGTAAGGCCGCCCGCTACAATCAGCTTGGCGCCAAACCAGGAAATAGCCACAATACAGCCATAAACCGCGGTCATCATAATGGGGTTGTTAAACGCCAAAATGCTCTCGGCCTTGACAAACATTTTATATAATGTATTCGCCGCTTTAGAAAACTTTTCGGTTTCGTGATCTTCCCGCACAAACGCTTTGACAACGCGAATGGCCGAAACGTTTTCCTGCACGCTGGCGTTCAGGTCGTCATACCGCTTAAAGACCTGGTTAAAAATTTTCGTGGTCTTGCTCATAATTAAAATTAAGCCTATGGCTAAGAAAACCATGGCAACCAGGAAAATGCTACTAAGCCGCGCGCTAATAAAAAATGCCATACACATACTGCAAATCAGCATGAGCGGGGCGCGCACGGCGATGCGCAGGCACATTTGGTAAGCATTTTGAATATTGGTAACATCCGTTGTCATACGGGTAACCAAGCTGGCCGTGCTGAATTTGTCGATATTAGAAAAAGAAAAGGTTTGAATTTTTTCATAAATCCCGTCCCGCAAATTGCAGGCAAACCCAGACGAAGCGTTGGCTCCGTAACGCCCTGCTAAAATACCAAACGTTAAGCTAAGGAACGCTAAAACAATCATGAGGCCGCCATACAAATAGACCTGCCCCATATCTCCCGCTTCAATTCCTTTATCAATAAGGGAAGCAATGATAAAAGGAATTAAAACTTCCATCAATACTTCTAACCCTGTAAAAATAGGCGTTAGAATGGATGATTTTTTATACTGCTTCACATAGCGCAGTAACGTTTTAATCATACATATTCCTCCTTAATCAAATACAGTCCGTTTCTTATTATACTGACTTTTTTCTTGAAAGTGAATTTAGAATATGTTATTATTGATAAGGAACACTTATGAATATTCTATTTTATGGAAGGAAATGTTATGAATACTTTTCAATTAACTTGCTTTTTAACCGTAGCCGAAACGCTGAATTTCGCACGCGCCGCCGAGCAGCTACATATTACTCAGCCCGCGGTTACGCAGCAAATTCAGTCGCTGGAAAAAGAACTAGGCGTTAAACTATTTAAGCGTACAACGCGTACGGTTAAAATCACGCCGGAAGGAAACTCTTTTATTGACGACGCCCGCCATATTGTAGTGCTTACCAACCGGGCCAAACGCCGCTTTGAAAATCCCTTCGACCGGGAGATTACGCTTTTATCGCTGGGCTGCTATAGTTATACCCAGCTCTTTTTATTAAAACCCGTACTGGAAAAACTCTCTTCGCTATACCAAAACCTTCACCCCCGCCTTATCGTTTCTTCTTCGCATCATTTGCACCGGCTCTTAGAAGACAATGACCTCGATGCGATTATCGGATTTCGCGAGCCCGAACTGCAGAAAAAAGGACTCCCCTACCAAGAACTAAGGCGCATGCCGCTTGTCTGCATCTGCGCTCCCACTTCTCCGCTGGCCGGCCAGTCTTCCATTCGTTTAGAGGCATTAGAAAACGAGCGTGTGGTTCTGATTGATCCAGCACGCTCGCAATCGGTGATTGCTCATGCCCAGTCGCAGCTTATGGGCGGCCGCTCTCCTTCGGAATTTTACTTTTGCGAGTCGATTGAAGCCGTTATGGTACTGACCAGCGCCGGATACGGTATCTCTATTTTACCCGAATTCTTTTTGCCTCCCAATTTACCTATGGTCTCCATTCCCATAGAGGATATTGCGCCGGTTTCCTTTGGCATTTTTTATAAATCTGCCGCCGATAACGCAGCGCTACAATCGCTACTTAGCTTAATGCGGGAAGAAATATGAACGCAGCGTACTAGGACTACGCTGACACGCCCCAAAATTGATTCAGCATAGAGCAGATCGACCGGGCTGCCTCCTGCGCGCTCTGCTCGCCATCCCAATAGGCTTCTAAGATCACCTGGCCCTCGCTCATAACCTTCCCATACGGAAGCGATGCGCCGCCTATATGGTCTAACAACTGCTGCAGCGTTTGCGCCACCTCCTCCTGCATGGGGTTAAATATAACCTTGCTTTGGTTAAAAAGCTCTTGCTGAATGGCTTTGTCAGCCATTGGATCATATTGCGGCTGAATATATAGCTCTGTGGCAGCATTTTGTAAAAACGCCAGATCCTCTTCTACCCTCTCGCGACTGACAGAAATGCCAATCTCCGGCGGATAATCATAATCTAGCAAATACTGTAAACACGCTGCCGCTCCTTCCACCTGATCGCAGCCCGCGGGGGAAAAGCCTAAAACGGTTACATTAGCCGTATACTCGCCTGGGCTGCCAGCCATAGGAATGCCTCGAACCAAGACATTCTCACCCATTTCGCCATAATAGGTCTGCAGCGCATAAGCCTGCATTATGAGGCTGCTGCAAGCTAAATGACCGCCAAATCCGCCGTCTAACATAATTCCCAGCATTTCCCGTTTATACTCCGGGTCTTCCGCATATAGAGGGCCAAAATTAAAACGATCATACAAGGCGTTCCCCTTATTGCGATTTTCTTTTGCTGTATTCTCTATACAGCCAGGTATTTTCTGCCAATTTTGCACTAAAAACTCGCGCATCATGCTTAAAATCTGCTGCACGGTTTCTTCTGCAAGTGGCTTGCTTTCCTGTAAATTACCGTAACCAGCCGCCGCCAAAAGCGCATTCATAATGTAATGCTCCCAAATGGTTGTTCCTTCATACAGCGCTAGTTTCGAAGAATTTTGTTGCAGCGCCATACAGGTCTCGCGAAATAGATTCACTATTTCTTCATAGCTGGCCTGTTCCGTAGGTATCGCCTGGCCTACTTCCTGCAAAAACTCTTCCGAGGTAACAAATCCGCTAAGATCGAACAGAAGGGGAACCAGATATTGCTTCTCCTGATACTGCCCACTGCGCAGTACCGGCTCATAATACCGATTCACATCAAGATTCAAATACGGACTCAGATTCTCAAAGGTTCCGTCTTGCAGCAGTTTCCACCAGCTGTTTTGCGCGTTAGCGCTAAACTGTTTAACAATAAGCGCCAGATCGGGCCCCTCGCCTTGGGCCGTGTTTTCCTGCACTTGCTGCATCAGGTCAGTAGAATTGTCAAAAAAAGTGACCTGAATCTCTGTTTCCGTTTCATCGGCATAATCCAGCAGCGCTTGATATAAAGGATTGCCCTGTGCATAGCCTGGCATATACCATGTCGTTTCTAGGCCAATGGTAACAGGAAGTGAATATTCTTCCCACTCTTTATCTTCACTTGAAATATAATTGCCATGTCCCATGAGATACACCTGCAAAGGGCCCTGCGCTTCTTCCTGCTTTTCCTGCTCTATTGCAGTCTCTGCCGGCTGCGTAATCTGTGCGCAGCCGCTGGCAAGCAGCGCTAATATAAATATTAAGCTGAGCATACGATACCGGACCGGCCACAGTTTTTGTTTATGACGCTTCATTTTTTTCCTCCCTCTGCTCGTCCTTCCAAACCTGTAACTGCCGCTGCGCTTCTTCCACTACTTCATTTAAACCGGCGGCCTCCATATCTTTTTCCAGCTGAATCAGGTCTTCGGTAAAAGTCGCATTATTAAAGGAAATGCCTCGCCCTGCTGCCCGTTTAACCGGACTGCTGTTATACACTTGCCAAATCGCTTCTATTTCTTCACGCACGGGGCCTGGGTCAAAGTAAAACCCTGCTGTAGAAGGGATAACTGCCTTTTCGTAAATTTGCCCGAAAGCTTCTACATAAGAGAGAGACTCGCCTTGTGCAGTATAAAGCCGCATGTTCTCTTCCGCTGCCGTTTCGTCATTTAATTCCATTATCGATAAAGGGGCCAAAAAGAAATCCGCCAATCGATTCATAATACTGCGCAGCGTCTTAGACTGTCCTATATATTGCAAAAACTCCAGCGCCAGTTCTCTGTTCTCGCTTTGATCTACAACCCCGGTAAAGCAAACTCTTTTTCCCAGCGCCTCTAAATTAGCAGGGTAATAAACCACTTTATGCTCTGCCACCTCATACTCCCAGACTTCTATTGGGCTGTTTTCTGCTAATATGTCTATACAATACGCGCCCATACCGCTTCCCCGTCCAAAAGCACTGATTGGAGCATTTTTCGGCACTTCTTCCACCATGCCTCTATCCATCCAGTTTTGATATCTTTGTATGCGTGCCTGCACGGCGGGCATAGTTAAAACTTTCTCTATTTCTCCCGTTTCTAAATGAATCCCTACGCCCGGCGCGATCAGCTGACACTCTGTTTCAGGAGCCAAATACTGTAAAAAGGAATTCAGGGTCGTTTCATCTATCGCTAAAACTGGCGCGGTTTCTCCCATTGCCTCCTGCCAGCCGGTAAAAATTTGCTCCCACTCGTCCCAGGTATACCCTATTGCTTTTACGCCTTCCCACTCTAGCCCCCAAGAGTCTAGCGCTTCATGGTCTATCAGCATTTGAAAGCTAACATTACCGTGCCAAGTGATTTCATTAGAAATACTGTAGAGGCCGCCCCATTGTTTTTCTACATATTCCCAGTACTTGTCAGGATATAATTCCAGAACCGGCGCCACCGCCTGACAATATGGTGCCTGTCCAAGATCTACAAACCATTCCATATCCAGCGAAGAAGAATCTGAAAAAGAACCGGTAAGAATAGCTATGTTCTCCGCCAAACACTGTTGCACAGCCTTCTTTTCCAGTGCCGGATCTTTTTCGCTCAAAACGCCTTTCACAATAAGCTCTATTTGATACCCTGCCTGCTGCTCGGCCAAATAAGTATTAAGCTCTGCCCAAGTAGTTTGCCAGTTAGACACCATAGACGCCATATCCTGTGGCACCACAACTCCAACTGTAAGGTAAGAAAGGTCGGAAGGAGGCGTAAAGTGCCATGTAGCTAGGCCGTCCTCTACGACTGGAGTTATGGTTTCCGTGCCAGAGGGCACCTGTGAGTCACTCGATTGATCTAACGCAGAGGAATGCCCAGCGTCTTCCCCCGCCCATTCCTTAGTATAACAAGAGGAAAGAAGAAAAACGAAAATAAAACATAATGCTATAGCTCTTTTTCCTTTTTTCATAGTTATCCTCCATTCCGAAGCGCTTTGTTTGCATTTTCGAGAGAATAAAATTAATGAGCTGCCAGTTTTACTTGACAACTCATATGATAAAGCAAAAATATATATTTGTCTACTGTCAAAATACAAAAAGAGAAAATCTGCTTTACACCGCCCGTTTATTTTCAAGTCGTTTTTGCTTTTGTCTTAATGCCAAAGCAAAAATATAAAACATGAAATACCCAAACGCAGGCTAAAACAATGCGTCCGACCACCACCTGGTGCATCATAATAAACCCAATGCTCATGGTCAGCGTCACAAGCACCATAATGCGTATTTTTGTTTTCCAGGTCATGCCCTGTCCTTTGACAAAACTTTCTAAATTATTTCGGTACAGCTTGGTGCCAATAAACCACGTGTGCAGCCGCTCCGAACTTTTCGCGAAGCAAAACGCGGCTAACATTAAAAACGGAAACGCCGGAAGTAGCGGCACAGCCGCGCCTACCGCGCCCAGCGCAAGGCCCAGGCAGCCCAGTACTAAATAAACCATTTTTTTCAGTTTCATGATTACTTTTTCCTTTCTTTTTGGCTTTCTATACCATGACGCACGGCCATAAGCGGGTGGAAGAGCAGCATGCGCGGCCCGCTGTAACGCATAACCGCACGGATCTGCTCGCGCTCTGCCGCCCGGTAGCAATGGACCTTGCAGTTAGAACAAAATGTTTTCGTTTCCATAAAAGGGCACCTTTGTACCCGCTGCGCCGCATACTCCGCCAGCGTCTGACACGACGGGCAAAGCTCGCCCCGGCGGCTTTTATGCCTGCCCCGGCAGTAAATCTGAATCATTTGCGTTACCACGCGTATTTCCCGCTCGCGTTTGTCCTCTATCGCCTTCTTTTGCATTAGCTCATTCTCCCCTGATCCATGGTGTAGACCGTACCGGCAATGCGCAGGGTCGAAAGACGGTGCGACACGAGCACCACCGTTTTATCATTTCCTTCTTCGCGGAGCGACTTTAAAATGACGGCTTCGTTTAAACTGTCTAAATTGCTGGTTGCCTCGTCAAGCAGCAGGCAGGGAGCCCCCGAAAGAAACGCCCGGGCCAGCCCGATGCGCTGCCGTTCGCCGCCAGACAGCGTATCGCCCAGCTCGCCCACCGGCGTATCATACCCCTTAGGAAGGCTCATAATAAAATCATGAATGGCCGCTTTCCGGCAGGCCGCCTCGAGCTCGCTCCTGCTCGCGTCTAGCTTGGCAATACGCAAATTGCTTTCAATACTGCCCTGGAAAAGCTCTGTATCCTGCGTGACAAAGGCCTGCATGGCCCGCAGATTTTTCGTATTGATCTGCGGCAGCGGCCGCCCGGCCAGGGTAATCTCTCCTTGATCTACGTCCCAAAACCGCATAAACAAGCGTAACAGCGTTGACTTTCCGCTCCCGCTCTTTCCGGCTATGCCAACAATGCGTCCTTCTGGGACGGTAAGGGACACCTGAGAAAGAACCGGCTCCCGATCATACGCAAAACTAACCTCTTTGGCCCGCAGCGGGCCAAACGCTATCTCCTCTTTCCCGGTAACCGGCTGCACCACCGGTTCTTCGTCCAGAATATCCAGCACCCGGTTTCCCGCGGCTAGCGTGTTTTGCAGGGTAGCACCCAGCGCCGAAAGCGCAAGCACGGGGCCAAAGGAGCCCATAAACGCGACCACGCATATAACGGCCTGGGGCGCGCTCACTGCGCCATGGTTTTGCAGCCACGCTGCTACCGCCAGCATGCCCAAATGGCAGAGCCAAACCACCGTACTGGCCACTGCGCCGTTTTGTCCGGCTCTGCGCTTCATACGCTCTTCGCGCTCTGCCAGCGCGTCGGCCCGCTGATTCATGGCAGCTAACCGCGCCTTTCCCTGACCATACTGCAAAATTTCGCGCAGTCCTCGCAGACTGTCTAGCACAAAGCTGCTCATGGCGCCTTGCCCGCTGCGCATGCGCAGGCCGTCTTCTCCGGAAAGGCGCGAGGTAAGCATAGGAAGCGCCACGCCGACCACCCCATAGGACGCCAGCGCCCACAGGCCCAGCAGCGGGTGCACGCTCCCCAGTCCCAGGCAAAACAGCGCGGAAAAAATAACCGCGATCGCCACAGGCGAAATGGTATGCGCGTAAAACACTTCCAACAGCTCAATATCCGTTGTAATCATGGCAATTAAATCGCCTTTATCCCGCCCTTCCAGCTTGGCCGGGCACAAACGGCGCAGCGCGCGAAACACATGGGCCCGGATCAGAGCCAGCAGCTTAAACGCAATATAGTGATTGCAGGTTTGCTCGCCGTAGCGCAAAGCGGCGCGCAAAAGCGCAAACAGGATCACGCCTGCGAAAATAACGGTAAGACTCATAGCGGGCCAAAGCCCCAGCAGGTGCAGCACCCCATAGGCGCCGCTAATGGTAATGAGCGCGGCACATACATGGCCTAACACCCCCATGACAACGGCCAGCAGCATATAGCCGCTGAGCGGCTTAACCAGACCGATGAGCCGCAGCATTACGGTACTATGACTTCGACGATTCATACTGCTTCTTTTTCCTTTCCGTATTGTTCTAGCTCCTGCTGCGTATGAAACAGCTTGGCATAGCAGCCGCCGCGGCTTAACAGCTCCTCATGGCTGCCGCTTTCGGCTATGCGTCCCTGCTCCATAACGTAGATTCGATCCGCCCTAGTTACATTAGCCAGGCGGTGCGAAATGAGAATTACGGTTTTTGACTCGGCTAGCTGATAGGTCGCCTCCATAATGGCGTTCTCGCTTTCTATATCGATATTTGACGAGGCTTCGTCTAAAATATAGAGTGGGCTATTATGCAGCAGTGCCCGCGCCAGGGCCAGCCGCTGCCTTTGACCGCCCGAAAGATTAGCCGCTTGTTCGGTAAGCAGGGTATCCAGCCCCTCTTTTTCACGAAAAAAAGCGGCCAATCTGGTTTTCTCCAGCGCCTGCCACAGCTCGCCCTCTGACGCGTCTTGTCTTCCCATCAGCAGATTCTCGCGCACGGTTCCTTTAAACAAATAGCTGCGGTGGCTCACATAGGTAATGCGCTGCCAGCGCTCGGCTTCTTCTATGTGGGACAGATCGATGCCGCCCAGCGTAACGCGTCCGGACTGCGGCGTGAGCTGACCGATTAACAGCGCGGCCAGCGTCGATTTTCCGCAGCCGCTTTCACCGACAATCGCTGTGACACTGCCCTGCGGAAAAGAGGCCGAAATTTCATGCAGCAGCGGCCGCTCCGCCTCATAAGAAAAACTGACCGCTTCGCAAACCATGTCGCAGCGCTGCGGATGCCGCGCTACTTCCGGGCGCTCCGGTTCGGCGGCGTCGAGCAAACGATACATTTTTTCACTAGCCGCCATACCGTTCATGGCCACATGAAAGAAGCTGCCCAGCTGGCGCATGGGAATAAAAAATTCGGCGGAAATCAAAATGGTGAGTAAGCAGCCGCTCAGCGTCATATGGCCGGCCTGAAACTGCGTGAGAGAAAGAATGACGCCCAGCGCCGCGCCGCCGTAGGCGACCAGATCCATTATGGTAATGGAATTGAGCTGCATAGAAAGCACTTTCATGGTTATTTTTCTAAAATGTTCGGACTGCTCTTCCATTTCCTTTTGTTTAAAGGCATCGGACTGGTAGATTTTCAGTGTGGTCAGCCCTTGCAAATTTTCTAAAAATGTATCGCCCAGCGCTGTGTACTGCCCCCAGTAGCGAGCCAGCAGTTTCTTGGCCAGCGTTTGCACTAGGGCAATGGCTACCGGAATGAGCGGTACGCATATGAGTAAGACCACCGCTACCGGCAGGTTAACCTGACTAAGCAACAAAAAAAGAGTTAGCGGCGCTACCATAGCATAAAAAAACTGCGGCAAATACGCGCCAAAATACGTTTCCAGCTGGTCAACGCCTTCTACCGCCACCTGTACAATCTCCGAGGTTTTCATGGTTTCCTGATAACGGCTGCCCAAACGGAGCAGCTTTTCATAGAGAAGAGAACGCATTTTCTTTTTCACGGTTTGAGACGCTAAAAAGCTCATACGGCTTGCTGCCATGCTACAGAGGTAACGAATGAGCAGCGCCGCTACCGCCACCAGCCCCAGGCGCGCGGCCAGCGCAGCGCTACCCTGACTTTGCAGCAGCGCCGCTAAAAACTGAGTTACCATGAGCATAAGCGCAATATTCGCAAGCAGGCTAATCCACTGCAAGGCTACCTGCGCTGCTATATAACGTTTGCTTTCGCTCACGCTTTGAACAAGGCGTCGATTGATCATAGAGAGTCCTTTCTTCGGTTAGTTTATTCTAACTTCTGGCGTAAAATATAGAGTTAGCTCCCGCTAACTTTTGTGCTTAGCATACCAGATTTAGCCAGGGCTGTCAAGGGTTAAATTTTCAAAAAAAGAAGGGGGGCTACACGCCCCTCCTTTAACGATCGAAATGTTTGACCCGCTTAGCTTTTTTCCAGCAGAAAGAGATAAGAAATGCTGTCATAAGTCCCTGCTCGCAATGTAGCCATATCAACATTCGGATAATCTTCATAATTTCGCGTTGGCGATTTAATGACCACCATGTCGTCTCCATAGGCTAAAATCCACCTTATTCTACAATCAAACACTACGCCCCACTTTGCCTGCACCTCTTCCTGAACATTTTCTTGCTCTCCCCAGACAAAAGGCAGTGTAAGCAGTTCTCCCGTTTGTACGTCGAGTCTATATACTTCTTCTGCTTCCCGCTTATAAAAATACTGATAGCGCTGGTCTCTGTCCTGCGTTTTCACGTATTCTATTTCAATTCCCAGCCTCTCGGCTGCCATAAGCACCTCAGGTTTTCCCTTCTCTATGCTACCGATAATAACCGGACCCGATAAGGTGCTTAAATAGAAATAGTCTCCAAAGGCAAAAAACTCACCCACACCGTCTAAGTCATATTGCCTGTAGATCTCCGTAATATCAACTTTGTTTACCTGGCGGAAAGAGTCGTCATATTGCGTAATATAATAGTAGGGATCGTATACCTTCTGCGCTGTTTCTCTCCACTCTTTTTCTATAAAGCAAAGATATTCACCATTATAGTCCATAGAAAACAAATATTGATCGGTTATATCCGGCGATTGAGGCTCTCGTCCTTGCAGCGTAATTTCCTGCGCCCTTCCCTCGCTGTCAATGCGTTGCACCAAACCGTCTCCTTGCAGCGCATAAAGCTGCCCGTCCCATACCGTAAGAGGAATCAGTGTCCGGGAATAATGATTTTCTGAGAGTGCTCTCAACACGCCGCTTGAAAAGTTCATTTCATAAAGAACATTTTTTATGCGAGCGTCTTCGAACTGACCTACATAAAAATATGCCCGATCTTCAATCTGCGCCACACTTCGCCCCTGTAACGCAAAATCAGAAATCTCCGCCAAGAGTTTTTTTTCGTCTGTCTGAAAATTGTACAAATAGAAAGACGGATTCTTCTGGCTTGACAAATCTGAGCCCAGATCAAGATCTAAATACAGAAGCTGATCTTGGTATAGGGCTGTAGCGCTCCAAGTCATTCCCGTGTCAAAAGTGGCCATGGAAACTTGCCGAAACCCCGCCTGCTCTACAGAGAGACATCCGCCAAGACCGGTTATGCATAAAATCAGTCCCAGACATATGGCTGTATACTTATTTCTCATACTTTCTCCTCTACAAGCCTTTTATAGTTTTCAAACGGGATCCTAACAAAATTTCATTTTAATACATAAGGCCCAGATTAACTGATGAGTATGCCACCTCCACTGTCAATGCAGGCTGCACATAGGAAGCGGATCTATCTGTTAATCCCGAACCCGGATATTTAATCCACGGATCACCCAAAGCAAAGGAAGACTGATCACTCATTGCTCCATAAACAGACATAAAATGAGCCGGAGAATTATAAAGCCACCCATCTATCGCCAAAACACTAAGTCCAATAATTGAAGGGGCGTCATAAGAGGCAATACCAGTATATAGATAATTACACATGGAAGCTCCATCTGCTCCATATCTAGCTGTATATGTATGCTGATTTTGCATTGCATTTAGGTAGCTCTTCATATCGGCAAGATACGTACCACTGGTAGTTGTTCCGCAACCTGCTGCTATTGTCACCTGACCTGGTGTTTGCCCTGTCAAGTAATTCAAAGCAGCCTGCACAGTTGCCGGCCCGCAATAATAATCATTAATCTGTGCGTATACCCTAAAAGAATTATCTAAATACACCCACGAAGCACGCCGCTGATTTTGATCAGGCGTTAACAAAACTCCGTCGGGAACCAGCGCTGCTTCCGCCATCTGGCTTTCCGTTGCCTCCCGTGCTCCTACAGGACCACCAACAGGAGTACTAATCTCTCCTTGCGGCATTAAAATAACTTCTTCTGCTCTTTGAAACTCGTCTGATTCTGATTCCCAAGTTTCTTCTGTTACAATTTCCGCTAATACCGTGTCCTCTTGATTAAGAGTTTCAGCATTTTCGCTTTTTAACTGACTGTTGTTTGAATCAGAAGCAGAAACAAACGTACTACACAAAAACATTGAAACACAGGCAAGATACAAAAAAGCTTTTTTTATTTCAGATCCCTCCTTAAATCATAAAGCCAATAAATATATGTTGCTTTGTATAATATATTCGACATCTTTTTTCTATTTCCTTTTTTTAATTCAAAAATAGCTAAATTAGTTTTTAGTAATATAGGCTTTTATGTTTACCTTGCACCTTCCTTCACCAATATTTTCTTTTCTTTTGAGGATCTTCTTCCTTCTTTTCTTCTTTCTTCTCAAACCCAAAGTGGTATCCGCGCTTTTCACGCCGCTCACCTTCTGACGTTTCTTTAACAAATTGTAGGCCAAAGCGCCCCTGATACGTCAGCTGCCCTATATCTCCAATTTCCAGTCCGTCGCAGGGCATAAATATTTTACGAATTTTCTTTTTTTCTCCCAGCACGGCGACCTCAACTTTTTCTTTGCGGCTGGCTTTATTAGACGTATATACCGTATAGGCATTCTGATTTTCCGCCTTCTTGTTCCGGATTATATCTCGAATTTCTACTCTCACTGTTTTTGCTTTTAATAATTTAGAAAGCGGGCGCTCTAGTACCCCTGCTACCAGTGCCAATACGCAAAGGCATATGATAATGGCAAAAATCAGGCTGCCATAATCACCTATGGTCTTTAGTGTTTCTACCCACTCTCTCGATATATCTGAACGAATCATGCCTGATCTTCTCCTTCCTTCCATGCTTCCCACGCTTGCTGGATATCCTTCAAAATAACGTCGATTCCCGCTTCATGTAAATCTGTCACTATATCTGCATAGTTTTCTTCCAGACGGATATTGGGGAACTCCTCTTTGTCCAAACGAAGCGCCCAGTCATACCGGCTGAGCCCCTCCAGTTTTGTCCGCACCGCCTCTATTTCTCCGGCCACCGCGGACGGATCCCAGACAAAGCCAACAGCGGCTCCCAGCGGCACCCGTTCGTAAGCTTGTTGCATAACACGATACAAGTCTTCTTCGCCATGAGGCCATTTTTCTTGGCACCAAGCCGTATCCTGCGCTAGAATGGGAGTCGTAATCAGACCGTCCCACGCCAAAAACTGCCCCGGTTCATTGGTACCAAATGACAATAATGCATTTGTCTGCGCATCTGTTAGCAAAAAACACATAAGTTCCAATACCGCCTCGGGCTGCGGTGTTTGTTTAGCAATAACGGTAAACGGCTGCGGCGTTTGTGTCATAATACGCGCCGTACTCTGAAAAGGTATAGATCGATAAGGAAGCTGATATTCATTTTGTGGCGCCGTAATATAGGTGCTGTCACTATATACGGCTTGCAGCTGGAGATAGCTTTGGTTATTCACGTCCTGCAAGGGCAGCGCATATTGTTCGGAAGGCGAGAGACCAGTTCTTTCTTCTATAATACGAAAAGTTACCTCGGCATACCCTTGCTCATAACATTCTTTCTGAAAGGCCAGCTCTTTTTTAAAAACTTCGCTTTCCAGTATATTTTCGGCTACGCCGGTATCAGAATGAATGCCTATGACACTGCCTAATAATTGATATCTCCCGTCAATGCCAAATCCCCCTAATAATCGTCCGGCAATACGCCCGGAAACCGCTGACCGAGTAATAGAAAACTGACGGAGCCCCCAAAACGGAAGCCCGCCACCAGCCGCATACATTTGCTCCCAGTAAGGCTCAAGATCTTCTGCCTTTTCAATGTTCTGTACGGCCTCAGCCGGAACGCCAAGAGTCTCCCAAAAGGGTTCGGCCACGCGAATGCCGCTGGCTACAATGCCGGGAGCCTGTGCCAGATTATATATGCCACCCTGAATACGCATAGCTTCCCATACATTTTCGGGCAGCATGGCGTAGACCGGTTCTAAGATTCCTTGACTGAGCGCATCGCTCAGTTCAAGGAACAGATCGTCAAAAGCCTCGCCCCCAAACGCCGGTTCTGCAAAGTATAAAACATCCCATTCTTTACCTAATTCGTTGGAAAGTTCTTTTAGCACTTCCTCACTCAATAGGGTATATCCACTGAGAAGCGAAAAGCGCACTGGCCCCCATCCATTTTGCGCCACGCGCTCACTAACCTGCGTCAAGATTTCAGCAGATAAAAGAGGTTCTTGCTGCGCTAATACAATGTCAATGGGAGAGCCGGATTCTGTTACTTCGTTCAGTATAGTTAAGGAAAACTTCGTCTCTTCCTGTGGTTTGGCAGCTTGACTGTTTTCTTCAACGCTCGAAAGTTCTTCGCTACTTTGCGAAGCGCCGCAGGCGCAAAGGAGAGCAAGTAGCGCGACAATTCCTATAAAAGCTTTTTTCATGACTTCCTCCGATTATAGAATGATCTGACAATACGCTTCCAGTGCTGTTTGAATACTTTGATATACTTGCTCGGCAGGCCACTCTTCAATGATTCCCTGTGAAATTTTTTCAAATAGAATCCACCGGGCATCCTCCTCTGGCAAAGTCGCCGGCCCCATATGATTTAATAAATTTTGAAATACTGCTTCTACTGTTTCACCCATAGGCTGAATATAATAAGGCTCACCGTCGTACGTTTTCTCTTCTATTGTAGGATCATATTTTCCACTAAAGGGATAAAACGTGTGCTCCATTTCCGTCATCTGGCTAAGCTGCTCACTGGTTCTTTCTTTATTAACGGATAGCCCTAGCTGCCATGCCGTTTCAAAATCGGCTAAATATCGCAAAAACTCATACGCCGCCTGGGCATGTTCACAGCTAACGGTAACCCCGCCAAACATGGTAATATTGGCGGTATACGCGTCTGCTCTTTCATAACAGGGAACGCCAAAACATATAAATTCTTTCCCCGCGTCCTGGTAACGGGATTGGTAATAATAAGCCTGCGCCAAAGCCGAATGCATCAGCACGGTGGAATAGCCGCCGCCTTCTACTAGCAAGGTGATATCGTCCATAACCTCGTCTAAAAGCATGCTTTCCGCAACCAGCTTACTTAAACCAGACCATTCCATTTGGTTATAGGGAAGCAAATTTTCATTTTCCTTTGCACTGTTCTTTGCTTCCTCCCACTCCGGCCCGAAGTTTTGTCGTATATACGCTTCCCAGAAGGTATATAAATCTTTAACATACGCCTCGCTTACACATGGCCGGCCCGTTTCATAATCAATCAGCGAAACACCGCTGCTACTATCGACCATTTGAAATAAACTATACCAAAGCGGGGTGCTGAATTGTACAATGCCTTCATAATTGTTTCTGTTCCCGGTAGTTTCCAAATGACTGGTTAGCTTAGTCAGGTAGTCTTTCAGCGCTAGTCCCGCGTCTAGCCATAACCCTTCTTCACGGATTTTTTCGGCGTCACCCATACCTACCGTAACATTGAATAATAAAGGAAAAATATATTGCTTTTCGCCTAGTTTACCGCCGTTTAGCACTGCTTCATAGTAGTTTTGCCTATCGGCTTCCAAGTAAGAGGATAAATCGATAAAATACGAATCATGCATATAAGCATACGTATTAAACCCTTCCGTTGTGGCGTCGGCCACAATGAGATCGGGCAGAGCTTCCTTTTTCTTATCTTCCGCTAATTGGTCAAATAACTCTGAAGGGTAATCAAAATACACAACCTCTACAGCATTTCCCGTTTCTTTTTCATATTGTTCTAGTGCGGAAAAATAAAGGTGACCCTGCGGCCCCCACATAAGGCTGCGATTTATATATTCTCCCAAGGAATACGATGTATGATAAAATAACACGGCATTGTCTTGATAAAGCGCGTCTCCCGTCATGTATATTTTTAGACAAACCGGAGTATGTGCTGGGGCCGCTGCATCGCTTGCACTCTGAGAAACACACGCAGCGCAGCACGAGAGCAAAATCAATAACACCAGTATACATACTCTATGAAAACTTCCATATTTTCTCATGGCGTTATCCCCACATTTTCTTAAATTCCCCTATAGGTCAAGCATATCAATCTATCCCCCTTTTGTCCATAGAAAATGTATCCAAAAATCGAGCCCTCCCATTGTGCATATTACCATTATGCCCGGTTGCTTTTTTTATTTGCCATCCCGCAGCAGTTGTGATAGTATATACAGGGGCAGTTTAGCAAGCTGCGCCGCAAGCTCCGCGCTAAAGCGCTTCGCAATGGAGGTTAGCATGAAAATTGTTTTACAAAATATAACCAAAACATTCCCCAGCCGTGGGAAAAAGAATACGGAAGACGTAGTGGCCGTAAACGATTTTACATTTGAAATTCCCGATGGCAAGCTCATTGGCCTACTGGGTCCTTCGGGCTGCGGCAAAAGCACCACGCTCAACATGATCTGCGGCCTAGAAAAACCAACCGGAGGCCGTCTGTTTTTTGGCGATCAAGACGTAACGGATTTACCCGCTGAAAAGCGCGGCGTAGGCATGGTATTTCAAAACTACGCTTTATATCCGCATTTAACCGTGAAGCAAAACATTTTATTTCCGCTTCAAAATCTGAAAGGCAAAGACAAGCTGTCTAAAGATACCATGTTACAGCGTGCGCAAGAGGTAGCCGCTCTGGTACAAATTGAAGAGCTTATGGATCGCCGCCCCAGCGAACTCTCGGGCGGTCAGCAGCAGCGCGTGGCCATTGCCCGCGCTCTGGTCAAGCTCCCCAGCGTTCTTTTGCTCGACGAACCGCTGTCTAACCTAGACGCCCGGCTGCGCCTGCAAACCCGCGAAGAAATCCGCAAAATTCAGCGCGCCACCGGTATTACCACGGTCTTCGTAACGCATGACCAAGAAGAAGCCATGAGCATTTCCGACCTGATCGTCGTTATGCGCAGCGGTGTGGTACAGCAAATCGGCAAACCGCAGGAGGTCTATGACCACCCGGTAAACCTGTTTGTGGCTCAGTTTTTAGGCACGCCTCCCATTAACGTCTTTGAAGGAAAGGTGCAGGGCGAAACCCTGTGGCTAGGGGAAGACCCTGTGCTGAAAACGCCAGGCATTCACAATCAAGACGTCTGGGTGGGCATTCGCCCCGAAGGCTTTCTGCTCCGAGAAGACGGTCCGCTGCACTGCACGCTGAGCGCCGTAGAGGTAATGGGCCGTGACATGAGCGTCGTTAGCACGCACCCCAGTGCCGTTACGCCCTCCATTCGCTCCATTATCGCGTCGGACCACGTGATTCACCCGGATTCTAAAGACATTCATTTTGCCATTAAACCTAACAAAATTTTCCTCTTTCATAAAGAGACGCAGGTATGCCTGCCGGTGGGAGGGAGCGTAAGCCAATGAAAAATAACAAAAAGGCCTGGCTGTATCTGCTGCCCGCCCTGCTGTTTCTGGGCGTGTTTATGATCTACCCCCTCATTGACGTATTTATATACTCCTTTGAAGAGGGATACAACTTTGCTTCTCAGACCAAATTTGGCACCGGCCTGTACAATTATTCTTATGTGCTGCACGATCCCTACTTTTTGCAGGCCATTCAAAACACCTTCATTCTGGCCGCCATTACGGTGCCCATTTCCACCGGGCTTTCGCTGCTCATTGCCGTAGGCCTAAGCAAAATAAAGCCCCTGCGCCAGCTATACCAAACCGTCTACTTTCTGCCCTATGTAACCAACACATTAGCGGTAGGCCTGGTTTTCATGGTGCTCTTTCAAACCACCGAATACTCCGACGGCCTAGTCAATCTGCTCATTAACTGGTTTGGCGGCAGCTCCGTCGATTTCATTGACGGCCCCTACTGGGCCAAAATGCTGGTGCTCTGCCTGTACACCATTTGGATCGTTATGCCTTTTAAAATTCTGATCCTCACCAGCGCGCTCGCCTCGGTCAACGAAGAATACTACAAAGCCGCCAAAGTCGACGGCACCTCGGCGCTGCGCACCTTTACCAAAATTACCCTGCCCATGATCTCGCCCATGATCTTCTACTTAGTCATTACCGGCTGCATCGGTGCCTTCAAAGCCTACAGCGACGCCGTGGCGCTTTTCGGCACCGACCTCAACGCCGCCGGCATGAACACCATTGTTGGCTACGTATACGATATGCTCTATGGCGACAGCGGCGGGTACCCCTCGTACGCTTCCGCCGCCGCCATCATTCTGTTCGTCATTGTGCTGACCATTACCTGCATTAACCTGCTGGTCAGCCGGCGGCACGTCCATCACTAAGGAGGCATTGGCATGGACATTCATTCGCAACCCATTGATTATCAACAAGCGCAAAAAAAAGGCGCGCGGCGCCAAAAACTGACGAAGGCACTCATCTACTTCGGGCTCACCGTGTGGGCGCTCATTGTGCTGTTTCCGTTTTACTGGATGCTGCTCACTTCGGTCAAAAGCTACGGCACGTATAACGCCGAAGTGGTGCCCAGCTTTTTTACGCTGTCTCCCACACTGCAAAACTACGTAGACGCTTTTACCGCCGTTCCTCTCGCGCGGTATCTGCTGAACACGCTCATTTTTACACTGGCCACTACGGGCATGATGATGATTGTGATTACCCTGGCCGCCTATGCGTTTGCCAGACTCAATTTTAGAGGTAAAAACGCTCTATTTACTTTGTTTTTATCGCTCATGATGATTCCTACGGAGCTGGTTGTCATTACCAACTTCACCACGATTACAAACCTAGATATGCGCAATACTTTTATGGGTCTCATTCTGCCCTCCGTTACCAGCGTCTTCTATATTTATCTGCTTAAAGAAAACTTTGAGCAGGTGCCCGACGAGCTGTATTACGCGGCCAAGGTAGACGCAACCTCCGATCTCAAATACCTTTTCAAAGTTATGATTCCCATTTGCCGTCCTACCATAATAACCATTATTATTTTAAAGGTGATTGAATGCTGGAATTCCTACGTGTGGCC
>CALWPV010000046.1 GCA_944383515.1 uncultured Clostridia bacterium | reverse complement strand
CTCGGGCTAATGAGCCGCATTGAAATTCAGGGAAGTCTTAATGGAGACTACTGGTCCGAAAAAGAGCGCCGACAACGGACAAGCCCCTATCTACTTTGGGACGAGATTCAGCCTAAAATATGCGGGCTTATTCAGGGTGGACAAACGCCCAGCTATATGAATATTACGTTAGCGCTTCCCGCTTCACGTCTTCCCGATGTTGCCGGTGAGACCATTGAGTCTTTTTTAGTGAATATTCGCTATGAGTCCCACGCGGCGGAAACGTCCAAGCCTGTTTTAACCATAATTACCGGCTTGTCGGTCAAGTCCTTTTCTTTAGACAAAACGCCGGAACGCCTCTGGGACGAAAAGGTTTCTGCCTATTTTAAATCACGTCAAATCGCATTACTCCCCGTTTAATTCTTGGTAAGTATGCCCTATATTTTTATCTTTTAGGAGGTTTTATTATGGCTGTAGAATCCAAAGGAAGTCTTTCTATTAACAGTGAAAATTTGTTTCCCATTATTAAAAAATGGCTCTACTCGGACCAAGATATTTTTATCCGCGAACTCGTGTCCAATGCAGTAGATGCCATTCAAAAATTTAAACATCTGGTTTCGCTCGGCGAAGCTTCGGCCCCCGAAGAGGAGTACCATGTCACCGTCCATCTGGACCCAGAAAAGAAAACCATTACCATTTCCGATAATGGTATCGGTATGACGGCAGATGAAGTTAAAAAGTATATCAATCAGATCGCTTTTTCCGGCGCGGCTGAATTTATTGAGAAGTATAAAGACAGCGCTGAGGATCCCATTATCGGTCACTTTGGCCTTGGCTTCTATTCTGCTTTTATGGTATCTGAGCTTGTAGAAATTCAGACGTTATCGTATCAGGAAGGCGCCGAGGCCGTTCATTGGACCTGCGACGGCAGCTCTACCTACGAGATGACGGCCGGCCAGCGCTTAGCACATGGCACCGATATTATTCTTCATGTTAACGCAGAGGGAGAAAAGTACCTGCAAGAGTACGAAATGCGCTCTATTGCCAATAAATACTGCTCTTTCATGGCTGTGCCGATCTACCTGACAAACGAAGAGTCGAAAAAAGAAAAAACAGAGGATAAAGAAAAGGAAGAGCCCACGCCTATTAACGACACAACACCGCTCTGGCTTAAATCTCCGAAAGACTGTACCGAAGAAGAATATAAAGACTTCTATCGCAAAGTCTTTATGGACTTTAAAGAGCCGTTATTCTGGATCCATCTGAATATGGATTACCCATTCAATCTGAAAGGCATCCTGTATTTCCCCAAATTAGGCAATGAATTTGAATCCGCTGAGGGACAGGTAAAATTATACTGTAATCAGGTATTCGTTGCCGATAATGTAAAAGAAATCATTCCTGAGTTTTTATTACTCTTGAAAGGCGCCATCGACTGCCCTGATATTCCGCTGAATGTATCGCGCAGTTTCCTGCAAAATGACGGGTATGTTCGCAAAATTTCTGATTATATCACAAGAAAGGTAGCCGATAAGCTTTGTCAGCTATACACCAGTGATCGTGAAAACTACGAAAAATACTGGGCCGATATTCATCCCTTTATTAAATACGGATGCCTGCGCAATGACAAATTTTACGAGCGGGTTAAAGATAGCCTGATTTATCGCTCGCCGCTGCAAGACCGGTACATGACGCTTTCCGAATATCTGGAGGCCGCTAAGGAAACACATGAAAACAAGGTGTTCTATACAACCGATCCCCGCCAGCAGGCCCAATATTTGCATCTGTTACAGGAGCAAAACTTGGACGCCGTAGAGCTTGGTACGGCTATTGATTCTCCATTTATTTCGTTCTTGGAGTCCAAAAACGAAAATCTTCATTTTCTGCGTGTTGACGCCGACCTTAACGAAATTTTAAAAGACGAAAGCGCTAAAACCACAGAAGATGACCAAAAGAAGGCCGAGACTTTATTCCGCTCTTTACTGGGCAACGACAAGCTGAAAGTTCGTCTGGAGCCTTTGAAAAATCCCGATATTTCTGCCATGATTGAAATGACGGAAGAAGCGCGCCGCATGCAGGATATGATGAAAATGTATGGTGCCATGGGCCTTGGTTCACTGGGAGAACAGGCCGAAGAAACACTGGTATTAAACCAGAGTAACTCTATTATTACCTATATTCTCGAGCATCCCGAAGAGGAAAAGACCTCCGCTTTGGCACAGCAGATTTATGATCTTGCCCGGCTGAGCTACGGTCCTCTGTCGGCAGAGGCGCTCACCGCGTTTCTGAACCGCTCACAGCAGCTTATGCAAGGACTGATCTCATGAAAAAGAAATCAAAAGTAGCGATTGCTTCCGCCATACTTGGCTCTGCCACTTCGGCCATTGGAAGCTTTATTCTCTATCGTAATTTTATTCGTCGTAACCCTAAGCCTTCTTTAAAACCTGAAGTGCAAGAACTGGTAGACCAGATCAGTCAAACACACCCGGAAGAGCTGATCGGCTTTACTTCGTTCGATGGTCTGCAGCTTAAGGCCCACTATTTTGCCGGCAACCACGACTGCCATATTTACGCGCTTTTAGTCCACGGATATCACGAACAGGCCTATGCCATGATGCCCTATGCCGCCCATTTTATGGCGCAGGGATATCATGTGCTTATGCCGGATCTGCGCGGTCATGGCGCCAGCGAAGGCGACTACGTTGGCTTCGGGTATCACGATCATTATGATATTCAGGGGTACATTGATTTACTGCGCGAACGCGATCCTGAGGCTAAAATCTTTTTATTTGGCGTTTCCATGGGCGCCGCCACCGTTATGATGGCCGCTGGCGATTTTTTGCCCGACAATGTAAAATGTGTGATTGAAGACTGCGGGTATACGTCTGCATGGCAGCAGTGCTGCTATAATATGCATACGATTTACCATTTACCTGCGTTTCCTTTTCTCACCCTGACCAACTGGGTGCTGAAACTTCGCCACCACTATTCTTTAAAAGAAGCCGCGCCGATCCGGTCGGTGGCGAAAGCCGTTGTCCCCATGCTGTTTATACATGGCGATCAGGATGCCTTTGTTCCTTTTTCCATGCTGGACCCCTTGTATGAAGCGTGCAGCAGCGCGGAAAAAGAAAAGTTAGTCATGCCGGGAGCGGTACATGCGACTTCGTATCAAACCGATGCGAAGCTGTATTGGAATACGGTCGATGCGTTTTTGCAGCGTTATCTTTAAGCCTAAAAAAGGGATGTGTCAGAAAGACGACACATCCCTTTTTTTAGTTGCAGCGCCTCAACCAGAAAGCGCCGCTCCTGTTCTCCGCGCATCCGGTCTTCTTTTTCGCGCCAGCTAAAATTCTTTTCTGAGAGCGCCTCCAAAGGCCACCCCGGATAACGCTTGCCTACCACATGATCGACCATAATAAACGCCCGGGCTATGAATGAGCGCGCTGTACTAGGCAATCATTTCTTCGTTGCCCCGTTTTCTTCTGGTTCTTCGGCAATAGAAAAATCGGCCAGGCTCAGCCACTGAATTGTATACTCCGCTAACAGAGTCTGAAAATACTGTACTTTCGACGGGTTAGTACTGCCCACTAATACTTTCATTGAAGCTTACCCTCTCTCAGTTTACTTTGCAGCGAGTCCACAAAGCACCCTACATGATATCCGTCGCAAACGCTATGGTGAACCTGAATCGCTAAGGGTATGGTTCTTGTCCCTTCCCCATACGTAGCTTTGCCTAGCGTAAAAATAGGCAAGGTATAGGGCTCCGGCGAAAGGTGTAGAGAAAACGACGAAAAATCCAGCCATGGAATCATGGAAACGTCAAATGTGTTCTGCGGCATGCCCGGCTTCGGGTACATCTGAGTAGACGAGGCAGAGCGCTCCACATCCTGCTCATAGCGTTTTAAAAACGTTGCATAACAGGGAGAAAATTCTGTCCATATAACGGAAAAGGTTTTTCGCTTTGGATTCAGTATGGTATAGCTGGGGTGCATATCGCTGAAATACCCTACACCGTCTGCGCACACGGCGGTCCGAAATTCTTTTTGTTCATTAACCGTTTGAGTAATAAACCACAATAAAGCCGGATACAGCCTAGCGCCCTGTATATGGGTAATGTCCAGTGAAACCGTTGTCGAATACGAACAGGGCACTTCGTGAAGGTAATGATCAAACCACTCTTTTCTTTCCCAGGTATTCTCGTCAATTCGCTTAAAACTCATGCTCTCTTCGCTTACGCCTCACCCAGCATGGCCCGAACACAGTTTGCGGCTTCAAAATCTTTTTTACCCATGCCATATCCGATTTTCTCCACCGTAATAACCGGGCTTTCTCCAAAATGAGTGACAAAATGCTTTAAAAGCGCTGCGCCGGTAGGGGTACACAGTTCCCCGCGAATGCGCCCGCCATAAATTGGAACGCCGCGCAGAATATAGGCGGTAGCCGGAGCCGGAACCGGCAAAATTCCATGCGCACAGCGCACCTGACCGCTTCCAACATGCACAGGAGAAGCCAGCACTTGTTCGACTCCTAGCTCATGCATCAGCATACACACCGCCGTAACATCGGCAATCGCATCCATAGTTCCCACTTCATGAAAATGAATTTCGTCCACCGGCCTGCCATGAGACTGACTTTCCGCCTCTGCAATGAGGTGATACACGGCCAGCACATCTTCCTTCACGTCCTGTGGCAAATCCAGTCCTTCTATGACATGCTCAATTTCATGCATTCCCGCGTGATGGTGGTGTGCGTGATCATGCGCATGGTGGTGATGGTGATGTGCATGGTCGTGCTCATGCTCGTGGTCATGCTCATGCTCGTGGCTATGCTCATGCTCGTGCTCGTGATCATGGTCATGCATGTGCTCGTCTTCTTCCTGCCCTTGCACCTGAATGGAAACATGCGTTCCTACAATGCCGCATTTTTCCGCCGGTTCTGCTTTCATAACAACGCCGGGAATACCTAGCGCGTTAAAACGATTCACAAACCCTTCCGGATCTTCATGCAGTTCTAAAAGCGCCGCCGTTAACATATCGCCAGCCGCTCCCATAGTACATTCCAAATACAATGTTTTCATTGGTTTCATCCTTTCATACATAAAATAAGAAGGCAAACGCACTCCTGCAGAGCGCACTATGCCTTCTTGACATGCTTTTCGTAATCTTTTTTCTTATATGGCCCCCGCAAACAGCCACTGTCTTCAGACAGCTCCACGAAACTTCTTGTTTCTATTCTTTTACTCTCTTGGGCTAGCCATAGCTTCCAGTAAAAGCCGCATTGCGTCTTCTATGAGTTCCGAAGCCGAACGTTCTCCTACCCCCGCCACGCGTTGGTTGCACCGATTTACCGGTATCAAAATCTTTTCCGCCGGGCTTTGGCCCACTGCCACAGCCATGCGAGGCGTCACTTCTCCCAGTAATGCATCCGCAACCAAAACTCCTATGGGACCTATAATTACATCCGCGCGCGGCGCGCAAAGCACGACAGGGTTTTCGCCGGTGGCGGCCTCGCTTGGAGCCGCCTTCAGCATCGCTGCCGTTGCCAGGCTATTGGTTCCGATCGCTGTAATATGCGCTTTAGGCCATTGTTTTTTTATGGCTTCAATCAGAGACTTGCCAATTTTACCGCCCTGACCATCAATAACCAAAATCCTCATAGCACCGGCTCCTTCCTCTTCCTCATGCACTGCTTTCTACCTATGCCGTGTAAGGGTATTATATCACGTATACCCTACTTTAGGTCAAGTATTATTTATTTTTCTTCTTTTTCGCCAGGCGTGCTTTCTGACGTTTGAAAGTCCTGCTTTTCCGTTTCCATTTTGCTAATGGAAACTTCAAATGCAGTTCTCAGCTCCGTCTCTCCGTTTTCATTGATCCGCTTTTGGTAATTTCGGCTCTGAATCCGCCCCCAGATTTTCAGCTTGCTACCCACCGGAAAATGACTGGCAAAGCGCGCATTGCGTCCCCAGGCTATAGCCGGAATGTAATCAGATTTATTATAGGGCCGATTCACCGCCAGCAGCAGATCTGTAATCTCTCTGCCCAGGGGCGTTTTACGATACACCGGGGTTTTACACACGTAACCGTCTAAAAAGATTTGGTTAGGGTTCTCGCTTGTGGCCAGTTCTTCCTCGCTCATGTCTAAAACCTCTAAATCGCGAACAAATAAAGAAAGCAGTAATTTGCTTTTTCCCTCAATATGCTGATTATACGACCGAAACTGCCCTTGTGCTCTGACCACTTTGTTTTCATACAACTCATTTAAATTAAGTAAACGATTGGAAATCAACAAAGGAATTTCGTCGAATGACTGGGATAACCGCGGTACTCGAGCCCGTACCGTGTAAAAATCCTCTCCGAAAACCGAATGGCTGTAGACGAATTCTCCTTTCAATTTGCCCGTAATCTCGGCTACATTATTTTTTATTACTTGCTCTGTCATAGCTTGCTCAACCTCCGCATTGTATATGTCTTCAGACACAGCAGCCTTCTCCTTTGCTCTGCCGTCATCCATATATATACGCTCCCCATTCGGAATTATGACTTCATCTTTCGTTACCATACGTCTCACCTCTTTATTCTCATTAGACACACTATACTCGCCAATCCTTGAATTAACCTTGAAAATACTAATAATTCACAATTCGTTCATCTTTTTTCAAATTGAAAATGGTATAATGTAAACATGAGAATTCTATTAGTAGAAGATGAGCCCGTTCTTTCCGAGACGCTGGCCGCCATTTTGTCCCATCAGCATTATACGGTGGATGCAGTTTTTGACGGCACGCAGGCTCTTCAAATGGCGCTAACCGGTATCTACGATGTTCTCATACTCGATATCAATCTTCCCGGTCTAGATGGTCTTTCCGTCCTGCGTCAGCTGCGCGCGGCGCAGCAAGAAGTTCCCGTGCTTCTTCTTTCTGCCAAAGGCGAGGTGGCAGATATTATTCAGGGACTCGACGCCGGCGCCAATGACTATCTGGCCAAACCATTCAACATCGAAGAGCTACTGGCCCGCTTAAGAGCCATGACGCGCAGCCATCTCAATCGTTCCGCTACGGTTCTTACCTTTGCTGATCTGGCATTAGATCTGCAAACGGGACGCCTCTTTTGCGGCGTTAAACAAATTCATTTAGCCGCCAAAGAATTTCAGCTGATGGAACTTTTCATTCGCAATCATGGACAAATTCTCACAAAAGAAAAATTAACCCAAAAAGTCTGGGGATTCGACAGTCAGGCCGAATACAATAACGTGGAGGTATATATTTCATTTCTACGAAAAAAACTACAGGCTATTGGCAGTCAAACGCACATTTACGCGCGCAGAGGTCTGGGGTATGTTCTGGAAGCCCCCAATGCCGCTGCTCCTCCATATTCTTCAACTTAGTTAAAACATAATAATGTATTTATGGATTATTCAAAAAAGCGTATCCGGCTGACGGATGCGCTTTTTTGACCTTCTACTAAAAACACGTCTTATTTTTTATATTTTATCCAAAAAGCTCTTGACATATTCCCATGAGCATTGTATACTCCGCATATATTAAAGCATTTTTTAAAAACGCTTTAAAAATCAATCCAAGGAGGATATTATCATGAAACTCGGAATCAGTAGCTACTCCCTGAATGCTCACCAAAAGGACGGTACCATGACAATTCTAGATATTGTGGATTGGGCGGCTCAGCATAACTGTGAGCATTTAGAGTTAGTCCCGTTTGATACCCCCTTCCTTTTAGAAGACGGCACGATCAACACGGAATTAGTCAACCAGATTAAGGCACGCGCCGACCACTGGCATCTGGAGCTTTCTTCGTTTTCACTAAATGCCTGCGTACTGAAAGATACCGAAGAGGAAGTACGCGCTGAAATTGAGCGAATTGAAAAATATATGCACATCTGCACGATGCTGGGTATTAAAAAAATGCGCTGCGATACCTGTACCGGACAGCATCCGCTCGGTCATAATACCCCGCAGCAGTTTGAAAAAGATTTTCCCCGTTTAGTTGCCGCCATTCAGGAGCTGGCCGACTATGCCGCCACTCTTGGTCTGAATACTACGTTAGAAAACCATGGTCGCTACGTCAACGGGGCCGATCGCATTATTCGCCTTATCGAAGCGGCCAATCGCCCCAATCTGGGTATGACTATGGACGTTGGCAATTTCCGCTGCGTTGACGAAATTAACGAAGTTTCCGTTGAAAAATGCGTTTCTTATGCTGACTGCATCCATTTAAAAGACTTTTACATTCGTCCGGTCGAACAGATGATTACCGAGGGTCTGGCGTGCTGCTATATGGACCGCTGGTTCCCAACTTGCAGCGGCAAAACCCTTCTTCGCGGCTCTATTCTGGGCCAGGGAGATTTAGATATTTGGAATATTTTAAGAATTATCAAGCATGCCGGCTACGACAAGCATATTTCCATTGAGTTTGAGGGACTCGAAGAATGCTGCTCGGCCACCGAATCTTGTTTAAAAACGGCCCGCTATATTTGGGAACATGTTTAAAAGAATGTCAAGGAAACATTGAAATTTCTGCCAGTAGGTTTTACCTGCTGGCAGTTTTTATGCAGCCTGTAAACAAATCCGCTATATATTCATCTTTTCTATTGCTATAACTCAAATTTCCCCCATTTTTTATGAACTTTTTGTAAAATCGAGGACACTTCCTGTTTTTTGTACGATAGTTATATATAGAGGGAGGGATTCGATTTGAAAAAGAAAAACTATGTTAGAAAACCCTGGGCCTTCGAGGAAGAG
>CALWPV010000045.1 GCA_944383515.1 uncultured Clostridia bacterium | reverse complement strand
ATTGAAAAAGGCGTGCCCGGAGGTCAGGTATTAAATACCTACGAGGTCGATAATTACCCCGGTTTACCCATGGTTGACGGAATGAGCCTGGCCATGAAGATGCAGGAGCACGCACAGCGCTATGGCGTGGAAGAAGTAACGGCCGAAGTGCTTCGGCTGGAAGCAATCGATCAGCCGGTTAAAAAAGTTGTTACCGAAAAGCAAACCTATGAGGCTAAAACCATTATATTGGCCACCGGTTGCCACCACCGCTTGTTAGACGTTCCGGGTGAGAAAGAGCTCTCGGGCCATGGAGTCAGCTACTGCGCTACATGCGACGGAGGCTTTTTCCGGCAAAAAGATGTCTTGGTCGTAGGCGGCGGCGATGTGGCCGTCGAAGACGCGATCTACCTTACGCGCATGTGCCGCAAGGTGTATCTGGCACATCGCCGGGATAGGCTGAGAGCAACAGGGGTTTTAGCGCATAGTGCTATGGAAAATGAAAAACTGGAAATTCTCTGGAATACAGAAGTCGAAGAGATTCAGGGAACAGATAAGGTAACGTCGGTTAGGCTGCGACAAAATCAGACAGGAGAAAGCAGTACGCTTGCGGTAGAGGGCGTATTTATTGCTGTAGGGATGGATCCCAATACGCAGCTGATTCAAGATACGGTGGCGCTGGAGCAGGGGTTTGTAGCTTGTAATGAGTATATGCAAACGAGCGTCCCAGGGGTGTTTGCTGTTGGCGATCTGCGGGTAAAACCGCTTCGTCAAGTGGTTACGGCGGCAGCGGATGGCGCCGTTGCGATTACCGGTGTGCAAGCGTATCTGGAAACGATATCGTAAAAAAAGCAGAGCCAAAACGGGTCCCGTCTTTTGGGGGTGGGATCTGTTTTTTATGTAGCCAAATGGCATAAAATCTGATATAATGTACAAGCTATCGGTAGCAGCCCCAAGTAGGCTGACTACCGATAGAAAGAAGTACAAACAGTTGAAATATACAATAAAGTCCGACCACAGCGATGGGCGGCGAAAATTTGCATGGGGGCTCTTGTTCCTTTTTTTATTTCTGCTTTTGGCCACCGCTGTATGGATTATACTCAGGTTTCATGCGCAAATTACGCGGCAAGATCAGGAGCTGCAAAAACGAGAAGAGCAGCTGAGCGAAGCGCAAAATGAAAATGCGCTGCTGGAGCAGCGGCTGGAAGAACTGGAAAATGAAATGGATCAGCTGGTGCTGGGGGCGGTATCCGAGCATGGCGTAAAAGATTACCGCGCCTATTTAACATTTGACGACGGTCCTTCGGAAAACACACTGCGCGTCCTGGATATACTCAATGAATACGGCATTAAAGGCACGTTTTTTATGAACGGAGCCGAGTCTGATTTAGCCAAGCAGGTTTATACGCGCACGATAGAAGAAGGGCATGCGCTTGGCAATCACACGTATTCGCATGAGTACCGCCAAATCTATCAGTCGTGGGATGCCTTTTACCGGGAGATTCAGCAAATGGAAGCGTGCGTGAAGAAGCAGACCGGTTATGCAATGCCCAAGATCGTTCGATTTCCCGGCGGCTCCAATAGCGCCAGCGGCGACGCGGCGGTTATGCGCGAAATCAAATCCAATCTGGAGCGATTGGGGTACCGCTACTTTGACTGGAACGTATCCGGGGAAGACGCCCTGCATTCGCAGATTTCAGCTAGCGAAATCTACCAGAATGTAGTCCGTTACGTAGAGGGAAAAAACGTTGCCGTCATTTTACTTCACACCACCGACAAAACGGATGCCACAGTCGAATGTCTGCCGGATATTATCGAGTATTTACGCAGCGAAGGCTATTCGTTTCACACCTTGGAAGAAGAGGATGCCCCCACGTATGTAGTCTTTAGCAACGGATCAATAGGATCTTAAAACAGGCCGCACGGCGGCCAAAATGGAGGAAGTTATGGATAAATACACAAAGCTCAATGAGATGCAGCAGCGAGCTGTTTATCAAACCGATGGCCCGGTGCTGATTTTGGCCGGCGCCGGCAGCGGCAAAACCAGGGTGCTCACGCACCGTATTGCGTATTTGGTAGAAGAGCTTAAAGTACCGGCCTATCAGATTTTGGCTATTACTTTTACCAATAAAGCCGCGAAAGAAATGAAGGAGCGCGCGCTGGCTCTCGTGGGCGATGCGGTAAAAGAAGCCTGGATTGCCACGTTTCATAGTGCCTGTATTCGCATTTTGAAGCGCCATGCAGAAAAAATAGGCTATCGCAATGGGTTTACTATTTATGATCCGGAAGATCAAAAGGCAGTCGTGCGAAGGATCATGAAAGAATTAAATCTGAGCGATAAAATGTTTACGCCCAAGAGCATTTTAGGCGTAATTAGCCAAGCTAAGGACGAACTGAAGGGACCGCAGCGTTTTAAGCAGGAAGTCGCGAGGGGTGATCTGTTCAAAGAAAAAGTAGCGCTGGTGTATGAAAAGTATCAGCAAACCTTGCGCGAGCAGCAGGCTATGGACTTTGACGATATCATTTCTGAAACGGTTCGATTATTTCAGACGCAGGCCGATGTGTTAGAGTATTATCAGCAAAAGTTTCGGTATATTATGGTTGATGAATACCAAGATACGAATACGGCGCAGTATTACTTAATCCGGCTGCTTTCGGCCAAGTACCGCAATCTCTGTGTCGTGGGCGACGACGATCAGTCGATCTATCGGTTTAGAGGCGCCAATATCCGCAATATTTTAGATTTTGAGAAAGACTTTGAAGACGCGTTGGTGGTACGGCTGGAGCAGAACTATCGCTCAACAGAAAAAATTTTGACCGCCGCTAATCAGGTGATTGCTCATAATGAAGGGCGCAAGCAAAAAACGCTCTGGACAGAAAACGGCGCCGGCGAAGATATTATTGTCCATGAAACGGGCAGTGAAAATGAAGAGGCGCAGTATATTGCACAGCAGATTCAGCAAATGGTGCAGCAGGGAAACCGGCAATATCGCGATATGGCGCTGCTCTATAGAACCAACGCGCAGTCCCGTGCTTTGGAAGAGCGGCTAGTTATGGGCAGTATTCCGTATCGTTTATACGGCGGTACGCCGTTCTATCAGCGGAAAGAAATTAAAGATATTTTATGTTATCTGCGCCTCATTGCCAATGACCATGATTATGTGGCTGCCGATCGCATTATCAATGTGCCAGGCCGCGGGATTGGCAGCGTAACCTCAGAGCGTATCAGAGAATTTGCCCAAGAAGGCGACTGGGGCATTTCCGAGGTAGCAGAAATGGCCATAGAGGTACCCGATTTTAAGCGCAGCGCGAAAAAGCTCATGGCGTTTGGCGATTTACTGCATCAGTGGCGCACGCAGGTAGCGCAAATGGGAGAAGAGGGCGGACTTGACAATTTAATCCGGCAGGTCATAGAAGACATTGGTTACAGCGCCTATTTAATGAAAGACGACGCGGCTCGCTACGAAGATCGCATACAAAACTTAGACGAGCTTATTGGCCGGGCTGTGCAATATGAAGAAGGAAGCGAGGAGCCTAGCTTGGCCGGCTTTTTAGACGAACTCGCGCTGGTCGCGGCCATTGATACATACGAAGAGGGAGCCGACGCTGTTTCGCTTATGACGCTTCACAGCGCGAAAGGACTGGAATTTCCGGTAGTCTTTATGACCGGCTTAGAAGACGGCGTGTTTCCTGGATATATGAGCATTGTTTCGCAGGATCCGGAAGATATGGAGGAAGAAAGGCGGCTGTGCTATGTGGGCATTACACGGGCGCAGGAAAGGCTGTTTATTACGTATGCGCGGAGCCGAAGAGTGCATGGGCAGGAGCAGGCGTCTAAAATGTCTCGGTTTATTCAGGAGCTTCCGGCCGAAGGCGTTGTCATGGAGGAAAGCGCGGGATATTATGCTATGAATCAAGACGAACAGGGGCGGATCGAGAAACCAACCCGCCGATTTGTGAAACAGCATAATCAGCCCTTTGTGAATCCATATGTTAAGAAAACAACAACGCTGGAAACGCCGGCGGAAGAGAAGCAGGCGTTCCAAATTGGCGACGCTGTGCAGCATAAGAAGTTTGGACTCGGAACCGTTATGGAGGTTAAATGGGTTAACGCAGATTATCAAGTGCGCGTTAATTTCGCTAAAGTGGGAGAAAAAATGTTGTTTGCCAAGCTGGCGGGGTTAAAAAAAGTATAAAAGGAGAATAGACGGAGGTTACAATGGATATCAAGGAGCGAATGCAGGAGCTCAT
>CALWPV010000044.1 GCA_944383515.1 uncultured Clostridia bacterium | reverse complement strand
GGAAATAGTTCCTCACCTTGCGCGGCTATAGGTAGTAAATGGCCAAAACAATTGGCAGGTAGCCCAGCAAAAAAGTAATGCTGCTAAAGACCATAGTTTATTTTCCTAGTGCCTCGTCAATAATGGTTTGTGCCGTACTGCTGTCGCTTGAAATACTAACAATAACATACGGTGCGCTCACCTGCACAATCGCCGCGTCCAGCCGGGTCATTTCCTCTGGCTTATACGATTGCACACTCACTTTCTGTGCCTCAATACGCGCCTTGGCGCCGGCCTCAACATCCGCAACCGCCTGATCGTCAGCACATTCAAAAATAGCGATCTCTTCCGTTGTCGCCCCTGCGCTAATAATCACCTTACAGTTTACCACCTGCCCGTCGGCATAGCCATACAGCATCTGCGCCATTTCCGGCGTTGTTTCGGAAATCGTGTCCTCATACGTGATCTCCTGCATGAGACGATTAGCCAGATTATCCATATTCAGGCTAACCGCTTCCTCTCCTCCACAAGCCGTGAGCAGCAAAATAGCCGCCAGCACTGCCGGGATCAGTTTCTTCATTGTTCGCATACCTAAGTAGCCTCCTTCTTCCTTTATGACACTGCCTTATGATCTAAAATATAGGCAAGCCATTTTTGACAATATTCGGCTGTCAGATGCACGCCATCTGTAGCCGCTTCCTCTGGCAGAGCGCCGGTTTCGTCCCGCATCACTTCCCCCGCGTCCAAGAAGATACAGCCTTCCTCTTCTGCCATTTGCCGCAGCATGGGGTTCCATGCATTGATTTTCTCATTCGTATAGACATCCCCATCGCTCGATTTGCTGGCTGTTACCGGCAAAATTGCATTCACATAAATGACAATATTCGGCTGCAGCGCTTTAATCTGCTGAACAATCTCTCGAAAGTCTTCAATAAAAACTTCCGGATAAATCCAGCCCAGTTCATTGACGCCAAACATCAGATACGCCTTACCAAAACTCTGCTCCTGCAGCACCTGATATACCGTTCCGGTTCCGCCGGAAGGCAGCGGAAAAATAGCCGTATCCTCTAGCTTGTCCACGCTTAATCCACGCTCCGCTAAAAACGTTGCGTTGGTTAAACCTGTGCCCAGCTGCAGGCCTTGCATACGCGAATCTCCAATAAAGACCGCATCGTTCAAATAAGAGTTCTCTCCCTCACTGCCGCTTGTCTCACCACTGGATACCACCTCGGATACCGCCTCTGACGAAAGCTCCGATTCTATAACCACACTCTCTTCCGATTCTTCGCTAACTTCCGAAAGAATCTCTGAAGAAGATTCAAAATAAGTATATAAATCAATTTTATCTCTAAAAATAATGACTACAATAATAGCGGCAAGTAAAACCACCGCAATCACTAGCTCACCACGTTTCAAAACGATCTTCCTTTTCTCTATCCGTAAATTTCCATCTCTGGAGCCCCATTATATCACACCGGACATGACGTGTAAAGTTACTATCTTATGCCAAAATATTAAGCTTTGTTAAAGCTGGTTCATTAAAAAGTCATAACTAAGCCGGCCGCTAATTTGGTGCCCTCCTTCAAAAATATCCATGGCCAAATTCTGACCCGCTCCGGCCTTGCGATACGCCGCTTCCAGTTGCGAGGCGCAGTGCAGTACCCCGCGCAGCGGGAAAATATCGTCGTCTCTGCCAGCCTCTAGAAAAAGCGGCCGGGGCGCTATCAGTCCCAGCACATCGCACATCTCCGCATGACAATATATATCGGGCACGTAATTATCGGTACAATGGAAAATAGACAGAATGGAGTCCGCATATGTACAGGCTGCGCCGCTGATTACATTAGCCCTCAGTCGCTCGTCCAAAGCCGCTGTATACATGAGTGTTGTACCGCCACCCGAAATTCCCATGCCGCCAATACGCCCGGCATCGACAAACGGAAGAGCCTGAAGATAATCCAGGCTGCGCATAACATCGCGTACCCTGAGCCCCGCCATGGTGAGTCCCATCATGAGGAGATTCGTACTCATGCGAAAACAACTGCTTTGCCCCGGTCCCTTCCGGCAGTCTTCCCGAAAGCGCCTCAGGCCAAATCCCGGCATTTCTGGCGCCAAAACAACAAATCCTCGCTGACAAAGCGCCAGCGCAAAATCCTTTTGATAGCCCTCGCCCTGCTTTCTGAACTCTCCCTCAGGCGTCAGTCCGCAGATTTCTGTTATGCCCGCGCCATGTCCGGCCAGAGCAATAACCGCTTTCATTTTTGGGCCTCCGGCCCGATATCGCCGCAGCCCCTCGCTAGGAACGAGCAGCAAGGCAGGGATAAGCATTCCTGCCTCTCCGTTATATTGCACTAAATACATTGTATACGTGTCAAACGGCCGGCTTTGCAGTACGCGTACCTGCAGCGGAGCCGCTTTGTATGGAAAGCCCCGTAAATCTTTCTTTAACCCGTCACGCCACGTTTTTTTCCAGTTTTGCCATATCGCCTCGTCTGCCTCCTCTGCCGGCATGGCGTATGCGCCCTGGTGCGCCTGATACAGACCGGCAAACAGGGCGTCCATATCCTGGATCGTATGCTTCATGACTGCCTCCATTTTAGTATTCCGAAGCGCTATCGCGCTTCACTTCTTCTTTCCTATGGTTTACCTTACTTTTTCTCAAGATGTAAGCTGATCTTCTTTTCCACGGTCGGTCTCTATGCCCATGCTGATAAGCAAACAGGTATCGATGCGCGCCATAGCTTCGCTACTTAAATGACAGATTCGATCTTTCAGCCTGCGCTTGTCAATGGTTCTGATTTGCTCTAGCAGAACAACAGAATCCCGTACTAATTCAAATTCGTTGGCGCGAATGGCCACATGCGTGGGCATTTTCGCTTTATTGATTTTAGATGTAATTGCGGCGCAGATTACCGTAGGACTGTATCGATTGCCAATATCATTTTGAATAATGACGACCGGGCGAATGCCGCCCTGTTCTGATCCCACAACGGGTCTGAGATCCGCGTAAAATACATCTCCTCGTTTCACAATCATAGTCACACCCCATATTCTTTTATCATTCTATTTTTAGTCATATTCCTTGCTTATATGACCCGCCGTCTTGTTTGCCATGCGGCTTACCAATCCGGCTTTATCTACAGTGTTGCCTGCTTCTTTCTATTTTATTCAACAGCCTGCAGATAAGTTCAAAACGAAGTTTTGGCTTTTGGCTTACACTTACACACCCGGGCTTGTCTCTTCCATAACCCTCGGCACCCGGTTTGTCAGCTGACAGACAATTTCATAATGAATCGTTTGAGAAAGCGCTGCTAACGTTTCGGCCTCTACCCCCTGACCGATTAACACCACTTCCTCTCCCAGCGATACATCGCTAATATCGGTAACATCGACCATGAGCTGATCCATGCAGACCCGGCCGGTAATGGGGGCGCGCGCGCCTCGAATCATCACGTACCCCAAGCCGGAAAGGCGGCGCGGATAGCCGTCTCCATATCCTACGGGAATGGTCGCAATCCGGCGTTTTCCGGGCGCAACATATGTTCCTCCATAGCCAATGGGCGTTCCTTTTTCAACCTCTTTAATATGAACAATATGGCTCAGCAGCCGCAGCACAGGCATCAACCGGGTTTGCTCACGGTCCATTTCGTCCGAAGGATATAATCCATACAGCATAATCCCGGCCCTTACCATGAGTTTTGTTTTAGGCCAGTGGCTAAATGCCTCCGGAAACTCCATAATAGCCGCGCTATTGGC
>CALWPV010000043.1 GCA_944383515.1 uncultured Clostridia bacterium | reverse complement strand
ACATAATGTCGAATTCTGCCTCTTTAAATGGCGGCGCCACTTTATTTTTAACCACACGAATGCGCGTCCGGTTGCCAATAAACTCGCCGCCCTGCTTCAGCGTCTCGATCCGCCGCACGTCTCGCCGCACGGAAGCATAAAACTTGAGCGCCCGACCGCCCGTTGTGGTTTCCGGGCTGCCAAACATAACGCCAACTTTTTCACGCAGCTGATTGATAAAAACAACAATACACTTCGATTTGTTGATCGCACCGGCTAGTTTCCGAAGGGCCTGAGACATAAGGCGGGCCTGCAATCCCACATGGGAATCGCCCATTTCGCCATCGATCTCGGCTTTGGGAACCAGCGCCGCAACGGAGTCAACAATAACAATATCCATGGCGCCGGAACGTACCATTGTCTCCGCGATTTCCAGCCCCTGTTCTCCGTTATCCGGCTGTGAAATATACAAATTGTCAATATCGACTCCCAGCTGCTTCGCATACTGCGGATCCAGCGCATGCTCCGCGTCTACGAATCCCGCGATGCCGCCCAATTTTTGAGCCTGCGCCACCATATGCAGTGCCACTGTCGTTTTACCACTGGATTCCGGGCCATAAATTTCTATAATTCTTCCTCTCGGAATTCCGCCAACGCCCAGCGCAATATCCAGGCTCAGTGCCCCTGTCGGAATCACTTCAATATTCATTTGAGCCATGGACTCTCCTAATTTCATAATAGATCCCTGGCCAAAATCCTTTTGAATTTTCCCAATGGCTGCTTCTAATGCTTTTTGTCTCTCGTCTCTCTGTTTTTCGTCTTGCATTGTATCCCTCCATTTAATTTTGTAATATCGCAAGGCGCAGCATATTCAGCGCTCTCACAACAGATAACCGCCGATTCGCTTCACGGTTGCGGCTAAACTGAAACGTTTCAGTCCAAACCTTCCCCTGACAAGCGACACCAATACAAACGGTACCCACCGGTTTTTCCGCCGTACCGCCCCCCGGCCCGGCAATACCGGTAATTGAAATCGCTGTCTGCGTTTTCAGCGCCTGAGCCGCGCCCAGCGCCATTTCTTTAGCAGTTTCTTCACTGACCGCGCCATACTGCTCCAGTGTTTCTTTTTTCACACCGAGAATCGATTGCTTCGCTTCATTGGAATAGGTTACGAAGCCCCCTTCCAAAACCTGTGACGCCCCGGGGCAGTTGACAATCTGCCCGCAGGCCCATCCGCCGGAACACGATTCTGCCGTGGCTACGCGCCACCCCTTTTCTTGTAAAAGCTGTACAACCACGCTTTCCAGCGTCTGGCCGTCCTGTCCAAATACCTGATCGCCAAACATATCGCGAATCATGACCTCGACCGGTTGAATCATACGCTCTGCCTCTTCTTCCGAAGAAGCCTTCGCGGTAATGCGCAAATCAACAATGCCTTCTTTGGCATACGGCGCTAAGGTAGGATTGGTCATTGCCTCCATTTGATCGTGCAGCCGGCTCTCTACCGCCGATTCTCCTGTGCCGCATATATGAAGCGTCCGCGAAAGCATCACGCTATCGCTTAACGACTGCAAATACGGTATCACCTGCTCGTCAAACATAGGAATCAGTTCCGAAGGCGGCCCCGGAAGCATAATTAACATTCTCTCGTCCTGTTCTACAACAAACCCGGGCGCCGTCCCGTTGTGATTATACAGCGGCCGGCTTCCGACCGGAAGCAGAGCCTGTTTCCAGTTATTTTCCGTAATCTGACGCCCCGTCCGATGCATATATTGCTCAATATGAGCTCTAGCCTCGGCATCTTCTTGCAATGGCAAGCCAAAAAACTGTGCTGCCATTTCTTTAGACAAGTCGTCTTGCGTGGGACCCAGCCCACCAGAGGTGATCACCAGATTCGACGACTCATACGCTTTTTCCAGGGCCTCTAGCAGCCGTTTCGGGTTGTCCCCTACCACCTGCTGATGATACGTGTTAATCCCCAGCGAAGCTAGGCCTCTAGCTAAATGAGCCGCATTCGTATTGACGATATCCCCCAGCAGCAGCTCCGTACCAATCGCTATAATCTCTGCCGTTAAGACTTTCATACTGATTCCTTTCTTTAAAATAATCTTTCTTCATTAGCGCCCCCCAAGGCAGCCATGGTCGTCTACTGACTCTGTAGTACCTGCCAGTTATTCTTCATATAGTTGACAACGGAAATAACGGTAAGAACAACCGAAGCGTATACCATTACCTGCTGCATAACATAAAACCACTGCGCTTCATAGGGAACGAGCAGCATAATAACCGCAATCATTTGTACAACGGTTTTACTCTTCCCCCAAATATCGGCGGCAATCACAACGCCTTCCGTGGCCGCGACCAGCCGAAAGCCACTAATAATAAACTCTCGTCCAATCAGAATGACCACAACCCAGGCCGCCATTTCCCCGCTCTCTACAAAACAGATCAGAGCGGAGCAAATCAGCAGTTTATCCGCTAGCGGATCCATAAATTTACCAAAATTAGAAACCAGATGCCGCGCCCTGGCCAAATGGCCGTCCAAATAATCTGTAAAGCAGGCAACCACAAAAATAACCAGCGCCACAATTTGATTATAAGGGGCAGGAATCAGGTGACTGTCTAAATAGAAATATACATATAGCGGCACCATGAGTACCCGAAGAAGCGTCAGACGGTTCGCAATATTGAGAGGCTGTTTCATAGTAGTTCTCCTATTAAATCATATTCGTAGGCCCCGGTAACCCGGCAGCGCACTAAATCGCCTGAACGCAGCTCTTGATCCGATGTAACGAAAATGAGCCCGTCAATTTCCGGAGCATCGCGATAGGTGCGGGCACTGTAGACCTCGTAATCCTCTTCCCCTTCTCCAGGAATACGCCCCTCTATCATAGCGGTTACCTCCCGGCCAACCCAGGCAGCAGACAGCTCTTCACTAATCCCCTGCTGCAGCTCCATGAGCGTCGCTTTGCGCGCTTCCTTTACCTCTTCAGGAATTTGATTGCTCATGCGGGCCGCGGCCGTTCCTTCTTCCTGCGAATACGGAAAAACGCCCAGCCGGTCCAGCCTTGCCTCTTTGACAAATGCGACAAGATCCTCAAACTCTTCTTCCGTCTCTCCCGGAAAGCCTGTAATCAGCGTTGTACGAATAGCAATCTCGGGAATTTCCGCGCGCAGTTTTTGAATCAGCTGCTCCAGTTCTTTTCTGGTATGGCGCCGGCCCATGCGCTTTAATACCGAATCACAAGAATGCTGTATGGGCATATCGATATAGGGCAAAATTTTAGGCTCTGCCTTCATAACCGCAATGAGTTCATCGGTAACGTCTTCCGGATAACAATACAGCAGCCGAATCCATTCTAATCCGTCAATCCGGCAAAGATCCGTAAGAAGCTGAGGCAGCGCATAATCTCCCTGCTCCAGATCGCGGCCGTACTTAGTGATATCCTGCGCTACGATCATGAGCTCCTTCACCCCTTCTGCCGCTAAGTCCGCCGCTTCGCGCAGAATATCCTCTGCCCGGCGGCTGCGGTAGGGGCCGCGCAGCATGGGAATAATGCAGTAGGTGCAGCGATTGTCACAGCCCTCGGCAATTTTTAAATACTCATAATATCCCGGCGTAGAAACCACGCGCTTGTGGTAAGAGAGATCTCTTTGCTCCAAGGGGTCCACCCGCTTGACCGTCTGGTCTTCCTTAGCAAACAGCTCGTCTAAGACTTCAACAATGGCCTCATAGCTGCCCGTACCAACAATAGCGTCTACCTCGGGCATTTCTTTAAAAATTTCGTCCGCATAGCGCTGCGCCAGACAGCCCGCCACCACCAGCGCCTTACACCGGCCTGTTTGCTTATACTCTCCCATTTCTATAATGGTATTGATCGATTCTTCCTGCGCGTCTAAAATAAACGCGCAGGTATTAATAATAATCGCCTCGGCCTCTTCATCTTGCTTGGTTAGCTCATATCCGTGCTCCGTTAAAAGAGAAAGCATAATTTCGCTATCCACCGTATTCTTATCGCAACCAAGCGATACAAATGCAATTTTTCTCACTGTTTCTCAGCCCTCCCAGCATGCAAAACTCGGTAAGCCTCTAAACAATTTTTCATAAGCATAGCTACGGTCATAGGGCCCACGCCGCCCGGCACCGGCGTAATCGCCGAAGCAATGCCCATGCAGCTTTCTGTATCGACATCGCCGCAAAGCCCCTTCTCGCCCCGGTGAATGCCCACGTCAATCACCACGGCGCCTGGCTTAATCATAGAACCATGAATCATCCGCGGATTACCTGTAGCCACAACTAATATATCCGCGCTGCGGCAAAAGGACGAAAGATCCGCCGTTTTCGAGTGGCACAGAGTCACCGTTCCGTTCTCTTCTAAAAGAAGCAAGGCTAAGGGCTTACCAACCAGGTTGCTCCTACCAATCACTACGCAGTGTTTGCCTTCAATCGGAATCTGATTGCGGTGAAGCAGCTCAATAATGCCGCTGGGCGTACACGGTAAATAGCGCGCCGCTTTTCCCTTTGTCAGTTTTCCCACATTGCGAATGTGAAAGCCGTCTACGTCTTTATCCGGATCAATTGCCTGTACCACCTGTTCTTCGTCAATCTGAGGCGGCAGAGGAAGCTGCACTAAAATCCCGTCGGTGTGGCTATCTTCATTCAGGCGCCGGATCGCTTGTAATAGATCGTCCTGTGAGGTTTCCGCCGGCAAAACAATGGTCTCCGACTCGATTCCCACTTCCTGACAGGCTTTTTCCTTTCCTTTCACGTAGGTGCGAGAAGCCGCATCCTCTCCCACCAGAATAACCGAAAGCTTCGGCGCCCGTTTTCCCTGCTCACGCAGGCAGCGCACAGCGCTGGCGACCTCGGCGCGCACGGCCGCGGCCGCCTTCTTTCCGTTGATCTTAACTGTTTCTCGATTTATTTCCATTCTTTCCTTTTTTGCCTCACGCTTAAAACAGTCCCGTAATATTCCCGTCTGCATCGACATCAATATTCTCTGCCGCCGGTACCTTAGGAAGGCCTGGCATGGTCATAATATCGCCGGCCAGCGCTACCACAAATCCGGCTCCGGCCGAAACGTTGACCTGACGAATCGTAATCTTAAACCCAGTAGGCCGCCCTAATTTTTTCTGATTGTCCGAAAGAGAATACTGCGTTTTCGCGATACAAACCGGAAAATCGCCATAGCCCATTTCCGTTAGCTTTTTCAGCGTCGTTTTCGTTCCCGGACCAAATACAACGCCATCGGCACCATAAATGCGCGTAGCAATGGTCTTAATTTTATCTTCCAGGCTCATGGCACTAGGATATAACGGCTGATAAGCAGAAGGCTTTTCTTCTAAGGTTTTCAGCAGCTCCTTGGCCAGCTCAATACCGCCTTCGCCGCCCTTCTCCCATACCTTGGAAAGCGCAAAAGAACAGCCCATATCCCGGCAGCGTTTTTCTACGTATTCAATTTCAGCCGGAGAATCTGTAATAAAGGAATTTAGCGTCACAACGATCGGCACGCCGTATTGCTGCAAATTCTGAATATGCGCCTCCAAATTGACAAACCCTTTTTCCAGCGCTTCCAGATTCTCCACAGACAGCATCTCTTTTTTCACGCCGCCGTTATATTTCAGCGCGCGGATGGTAGCAACCAGCACAATCGCGTCTGGCTTTAAATCTCCCATTCGGCATTTAATATCTACGAACTTCTCCGCAC
>CALWPV010000042.1 GCA_944383515.1 uncultured Clostridia bacterium | reverse complement strand
TATGAGCAATGAGGGAAAGAGTAAACTTGTGTGTGACCGTATAAAGAGATAAGGCGAACACATTGCGATAAATCCTTTATTTTCAAGGCTTTTGGAGGATTTTATTAAAACACTGTAACCTCTGTTGAGAGGTCATAATTTACTGATATTCAAATCCAGATTTTACAGAATGAACGGGGAATGCCCCCCCTTGCTTTAATATGTAAATCATACGCAAAAATACTACGCACAGCAATTCTGTTTTTTACGATTATCGATTAGCCAAACTTATAAAGAACGCAGCGCTCAGACTGAAGGTCCTAAGCGCTGCGTTCTTTATATTTATGCGGTATGTGCTTTTCCGTTAATCGTTTTTACTTCTGCTCCCGGCGCGATAGAAAGCGTGCCGCTGCAGTCTACGTTATCTATGTGGCACTGGCTGCCAATGGTAATGGTATGGCCGTTAACGTTTTGGGAGCAAATGCCGTCGATCTCTATTTCCGTAGCCTCAATCAGGTCTACATGGGACAAATCTTTTCGCTTAAAGAAACCGCCTCGTTTGCTTCCACAGTGCAGAACCACCTTTTCTCCTACCACTTCTTTCGCTGACAAAGCACCTTGAATTTCTACTAAATCGCCAGAAAGCTGCTGCTTGCAGGAAAGCACACCCTGACACTGAATCGTATCGGCTTCTACACTACCTTTAATGGTGCAAACAGAATCGTTGTATACCTCTTTAGCGCGGATATTTCCCTTAATCGTTACAACACCGCCAATTGAAATTTTTTGCTCTACCGTAACATTACCGTTAACAGTGAGCACGCCGTCCAGTTTCGCGCTTTGCGCGCTCAGATCGCCGTTGCAGGTGATAACACCGTTAATATCGATGTTTTCGTCGTAGTGTCCTCCGGCTATGGTCATAACGCCTTCCAGTTTTTTAGTTTCCATGATTGATTCCTCCTTGAAAAATGGATTGAAACTGCCGGCGCAGGGGATCTGCGATGCTGCTCCAGGCCTGCAGCGTGGGGGTGATGCCAGCGTCGAAGCTAAGCGAGGCGGTGCCTTTGAGAATGAATAGATGGTACTGCCCGCGAATGGCGAACACGCCGATGGCGCCATCGGCGCCGGGGGGAATGGGATTGGGCACGGCTGCGAGAAGCTCCTCTTTTTGCTGATCGGTAAGGTTTGGCAACTGCGCGATGAACACGGCGGCAATGACGTCTTCAAAGCTGATAACGCTGCGGTTCATGAGCTGGGGGAGACTGCTTCTCCATGCCATGGGCAGCTGCGTAATAACGGCCAGGTCGTCGGGGCTGAGGCCGGCGCCCTGCTTCTCGCCGCCGGCGAACATCTGCGCTATTTGCTCCATGCTGTACTTGTCTTTGAGCTCTAAAATAGTTTGAATGCGGCTTAGCATGGGCTCTCGCGGGAAGAAGGTTTCTTGTCCGGTGTAGCTGGATTTTTTTATAAACCATTCCTCGGGAATGAGGCGCTGTCGTTTCCAGCGGTAGAGCTGTCCATAGGAAATGCCTGTAATGGCCAGAAGATCTTTTTTAGAAATGAGATTCATGCCTTTCCTCCTTTCCTAGCTTTTTTTTGATCACATTATAACGTAACATTGTTACGTTGTCAAGTTTTTTTATAAAAAAAGGAGCTGTCTTAGACCGATTCCCAACGCTTATACCAAAAAATAGCGATTTCGTCACAATAGGGCTTGGGAAAATTACGATACAGCATGGTGTTGACCGCCCCGATATGCATACCGCATTTTTGGTAAAACCGGCAGGCCAGAAGATTGGTGTCTTGCGTTTCCAGTGCTAGGCCGTAAAGTCCCTGCTCGCGCGCCCACTGCTCGGCCTGGCGCATGAGGGCCGTACCAACGCCGCGTCCGCGGAGCGCCATGGTTACGGCAATGTCTTCAATAAAGGCATACCGGTTCCAATCACGGCGAAGCACAATGCGCCCCGCAAACTGTGTTTCTTCATAAGCCAAAAAAACGTGTTTGTCTGGCTGGTTGATATACTGCGTCCAGTCGATCTCTTCTTCCTCATACGTTTTCATATGTGGCTCGGGCAGCAACTCTTCTTCTGCCTGCCACCCTCCATGCGTGTAGGTAGGAATCAACCTGCCAATTATTTGAAACGGTTCGTTAGGACGGTTTGCATCTGCAATGTGGGCCGTGTCTAATGCAATGATCATACCTGCTTCTCCTCCTGACTAAAAACTATTTTCCACAACGCCCGGTAATACATTATAAATAGATCCCCGCATCTTTTCTTCAAAATAACTCCGGATCTCTAAAATCTTTTTCCATCTTTCTATGGTAACCATTGGTTTAAATCCATAGCGAATGGTGACATCGACAAATCTCTTTTCTAAAAGACAAAATCCAGAGGGAAGCGCAAGAGCGTCGCATAGTTGGACCAGCCGGTCATAGTCGTCATACACGGCATTTTGAATAAACCGCGCCATGAACTGATAATCTTCTTCTGAAACGTCGAATTGACCAATAGAGGTGCGGATATCCTGAATGGGAAATGCATGCGATATACAAATCTGCGCCGGTTTTTTCCAGCCGCGCTCCATACAGTATCGATATCCGTCAATCAAGTGCTTTTCCGAGGTTACCCCCGGATATCTTCCAATATCGTGTAAGAGTCCGCAAAGATACGCAAGCGTAGCGTGAATGGTCTACCCAAGGCCCCGGATTCGACTTCCCCGCTTCCTGCAAAGCAAATTCCGCGTTCTGTACTGTTAATTCCATCGCTATTCTCCTCGTATTTCAAATCTCCTTATGAGAAGATTATAACATTGGCCAAATTTAAAAAATATAAAATTACTGCCTTTTTATAGTACCAGCCTGCCATTTGAAGACGGTATTGCCGCGGTGTACACCCTACTTTGTCATATGAAGAACATTCGCGTTCACCAATACTTTCTTCTCTTCCTGTTCTTTTGCTTTTCTGCCTTTTCTTTCTCGGCTTCCTTCTTGGCCTTAGCGAAGCCAAAACGATAATACCGTTCCATGCGGTCTTCTACTCGGGAATCTACTTTTTTAAATGCCAGTCCCAAGACAAGCTGATAGGACAAAATTCCTACGTCTCCTTCCTGTATGCCGCGGATATCCATATAAATCTGCCGCCGCTTTATCATTCGTTTTTTATCCAGAAAGCAAACGGCTATCCCTCCCGGCGTCCCTTCGCTCCTATTTCTACTTGGCGGCGTAACACGGATTACCTCTACCAGCGCGCTTCGCTCGGGAAACCATTTAGCAATGCGAAAGCGCACTTTTTCCCAGAGCCAAACCAAAACCATGGCGCTGACCGCGAGTACTGCAATGGTAACCCCAATTCTGCTGAGCAGCTTTGTTTTTTCTGTTAAAAATACGTAGGTAAGTAACCAGACAGGCATATTTTACGTCGAGTAAAATTCTCTCGACTCTCCACTTCCTTTCATTTCAGTTTATATAAAACACAATATATATCCAACACGCCTTCCCAAAATTATATGATATTTACTGAAACAAACATTTCCAGCAAATATCCCCTTCTTCCCCAAAATCTTTCTAAATTCTTCAATATTTCATAAAAAAAACAAAACTTATTTATACAGTATAAACCAGCTTTTTACTTATAATGATAACAATATATGTTAGCATTATACCATACATTCTTTATCTAATACAATATAAGATCTAATATTCTTCAAATGTTTATAAAATAAGGCTCTTAATCTCTATTTATTTAATTTTAAACTAAAAAAGATCCAAAAATAATCTAATCCATTTATTTTTTTAAATTATAATTATATTTTTACCCAAAATTGCTGTTAGTTTCTATTGACTTTTTGTTTAACAAGCTATATAATCATTATAAATCATTCAAACAGGTTGGTAATATACAAAAGGAGGAATACAAATGTATCATCTTTATTTAGAAATTACCGAACGATGTAATTTACATTGCTTGCACTGTTATAACAGTTCTTCTTCTACAGGCCTTGATTTACAACCATCTGTTTTTTTCAAACTCTTAAATGAAATATGCCACGCTCCCGAAGAATGGAGCTTATCTTTTTCTGGTGGCGAACCATTATTACATCCACACTTTTTCGAATTTTTAGATTCCACTCTAAAAAATCAAATACCAACTTCTCTTGTAACAAATGGACTTTTACTTAATAAAATACCTCAAAAGTACTTTTTTGGGAAAACCCCTTTAAAGCTACAAATCAGTTTAGACGCGATGACCCCAGAAATTGATAACGAAATCAGAGGAGGAAACCACTTTAATAATGTTATAGATATAATAAAAAATTTACATCACTGCGGCTATAAACTAGGTCGATTAAAAATGACCATTAATTCCTTAAATTACTCACATATAGAAAAATTTGTTGATTTTTCATTAGAAAACGATTTTTTACCTGTTTTAAGCTTTTTGACAAAATCCGGAAATGCCATTAGCAACTGGGATCGATTAGTTTTATCCGAAAAGAAAAAAGCAAGTCTTATACAAGATATGGAAAAAATCTTTAAACTTCGTGAACCACAGCTTCATTCCATGTCTAAAGATCTTAACATAGAAAATTTATATCCCCATATTGAATTTAAATGTGACCTACTAAATCCGACTGTAGACATTAATGCAGCAATAAAACCTTCTGGAGAAGTTCAACCCTGCCAAGGTCTATATGATCAACTTTTTTGTATAGGTAATATTTGTGAAACATCCATTTATTATATACTAGATCGTAATCAAAATCCTCGTTTTCGTACTCTTTTAGAGCTATTAGAAACAAGAAAAAACTTTTTACTCTCGTCTATGTGTAAATCATGTCCTTTACGTCTAGTTTGTGGTACTGGATGTCCGGTTCGAGCATTAGAAGATACAAAAAATTTGATTAGCGTTGATAATAATTGTGCTATTCGTAAAGAACATATGTTTTCCCAAATCTTCAAACACAACTTGAAACAAGACTCTTTTTCTTTATAAGATTTAGATCGGCTTAATAAAAACTATTAACAGAAAATCTTTTACCACACAAGAAAGCTTTTCTGCATGATAGAATCTTTTTTAGGAGGTGAAAAAATGAAAAAGGTAGAAGTAAAAAAAGAAATGTGGAAAAAACCACATTTACAACTCCTTGATGCCAAACAGGTAGAGCAGTATATCTATGCAAATGCTCGTTCTGACACTGGCGGAGGCGGCTGCACTTGTAACGCTTTTGAAGGAGGGGGATGTTGGCGATATTATTTCGCATAAGTTTTATTAACAGATAATTTTTTACATCCCTATTTTTTAGTACCTTTTTATTTTGTGGCTATCAACTATTTGGTAGCCACAAAATCATCCTAAAACTAGGAGGTTTAATTTTTATGCTGACCTTAAAAAATAACATTATGTTTGAAAAAATGAATGACGAGGCTTTTCTATTTGATTTAGCCTCCGAACGTGTAGTAACACTTGGATCTATAGAGTGTTTTTTAGTTGAGTGCTTTTTAAAATATTCCTTAGAAGAATCAATTCAAAAAGCAAGAGAAAAATATGAAACTACTAATCCAGAAACAATAGAAAAAGATACCAGAGAATTTTATGAAGCCTTTCTTAATTCAGGATTTGTTTCATAGTTTTTATAGACACCTACTTTATCTCAGGAGGTCCATTAAATGCGCAAGAGTTTATCAATCCTTATTTCTTTGTCATTTATGCTTCTAACCCTATGTTCCTGCAGCTCCGCGCCCAGCGGCTCTTCCACACCGGAAAGCGAAGCAGAGGCCACCGCCGCCTTTAAGCCCATTTCCATTTATTACGTGACCACTCCCTACTATAATTATATAGAGGAAAAACTGGAACTGGCCAAAGACGAGCTGGATCTGGACGACGCTCTGCTCAGCATTAGTACCTTCGAAACCTACGAAGAACTGGCTGCCGCAATCGACCAAACCGGCATGCCCGATTTGTTGCTGCTTGACCATTACTATAATGCGGCCGGCACGCCGCTAGATATTTGGCAGCTGGCCAAAGACGGTGAGCTGGCCGAGCTGGGTACGCTTTTAGAAGCAGATAGCACCTACCAGGAAGAAAACTATGTAGACGGTGTTATGCAGGCCGGCCGCATAGGCGACGTTCAGTATTTCCTGCCTTTTTCCATGCAAAACAGCTTTTCTCTGCTGACCACGCCTAAATACGAGGCCAGCGAGCTGGCAAACCTGCCGGAAGAATATGATCTTAACCAGCTCTTACTGGCCCTGCAGCATGAAAGCGAGCGTGAAGACGCCCGCAAGTATGTCATAAGTACCGGTATGGGCTACTATCTGCCCTACTCCGCGGGCGACATGCTCTATCAGTTTTTAACCGAAACCGGATTTCTTCGAGACGTTACCGCCTCCGGCGCAGCCGTGCAGGAGGAAGATTTACCGCTGGCGCTGCAGCATGTTTACCGCATCTATTCTGATACGCAAAACCTCATGTCTGACGCTTCCCTGGACAACATGAACTTTGCTCAGGTAAACGACGTTTTCTTAGCGCAACTCAGCACAGCCAACATGCTCAGCGCTACCTACTGGTACATGAATCTGTATCAACATATTCTGGATCAACAGCTGGTACTGCAGCCCTACCCGTATGCGCAGAGCAGCGGAGAATACGGGGTAGTTGTTGACGGCCTGGCACTGATTGGCGCTCAGTCTGAGGCTAAAGAAAGCGCCTATCGCCTGGCCCGCGCCATTATGGATTTACCCGCGAGCGCCTGGACGAATAACGTAATTGCCACCCAGTCGCCCATGCAGTGGAGCACTTCGATTCACCGCGAAACGCTAACAACGCAAATTGAATTTTTAACAACCTATACCACCAGCAGCGGCTACGGAGACGAGCGCTTCACCAGCACCGGCCTCACCGACGAGCTGGCCAGCCAGCTTACCGCCTGGATTGATCAAATTCATTACGCCGAACCGATGAACCCCTTCCTTACCCAAAAGCTGGAGGATTGCTTTACTCCCTTCCTCACGGGCGAGAGCTCGGATCTGGACCAGGCTCTGGCGAGCTTTGTAGGCAGTTTGTCTTAAGAAGCCAGCCGTCTATTTCCCGCTTCAGGCGGGCAATAGGTAGACCTACTACATTATAATAATCGCCGTCTATTTTCTTGACCAGCAGCGCGCCTTGGCCCTGGATTGCGTAAGATCCGGCCTTGTCCCTGGATTCGCCGGTTGCGATATAGGCGGCGATTTCCTTCTCTGTTAATGTATAAAATTGTACTTTGGTTTCTTCGGCAAAGGTGTGCACCCGCCCCCGATAGCAAAGGCAGCAGGCGGTACGCACCGTGTGCTCGCGGCCGCTGAGCAGCTCAAGGTCGAGCTTGGCGCTCGCCAGGCTGTCGGGCTTGCCTAAAATTCGCAGCACGCCGCCGGCCATAACCTGCACGGCCGTGTCGCTGCCAATAACCAGGCTGTCGGGGTGGCGCTGCGCAATGTCGCGGGCTTTCGCCTGCGCCCAGAAGTCTGCCGCCAAGCGGCGCGGTACGGAAACCGGCCTATTTAGGCGCTCTTCGGCGTCGGACGTTTCTATGCTAAACGACTCGTGTATAACGCTCAGCAGCTCGCGCCGCCGGGACGAGGCCGAGGCCAGCACCCATTCGCTGGGCACGGCGCACTGCGCCAGCTCGCTTTCCAGCTCGGCCGCCGTTTGGTTATAATACTCTATTTGAAAGCCCCACGGCTCCTCGTAAATGAGACTGCTTAGCGCAGCATTTTTCAGCGCCGATTTTCCTGTGCGCGTGGCTTCGTGCCGCAGCTTTGCGAGGAAAATGTGGCTAATCTCGCCATGGCTTACCACAATTAAATCGCGCGGCGCATAGGTGCGCGCCAGCCTGGTGAGGCCCTGCACAATTCGGTTTTCGGCGGCGTCTCGATCTTCCAGGCCTTCAAAACGCCCGCCGCGTTCAGCCTCTGTAAGCCCCGCCGCTAAGCCATAATCGCGCTCCAAAAGCGACGCGTCGGTTAGCGGCTCTTCGTGAATCCCCAGCTGGTCAGCGATAAGCCGCGCTGTTTCCACGGCCCGCTGCAGGGGGCTGGCTATGATCAACGGGCGCGGCCCGCTAAAAGGGTAATGGCGCAGCGCCTTGCCCGCCGCGATAGCCTGCTGGCGACCGGCTTCGTTTAATGGGACATCTTCGCGCCCCTGCAGGCGTCCCTGCGCGTTCCAGTCGGTTTCGCCATGTCGTATGAGAATCACTTTCACGTGTTTTCCTCCTTAGCAGATAAGATTGGCGCGTAAACGCGCCAACTTAGCAAGAATCCCGGAGGGATTCTTGCGGTCGTTCTATGTGGGTATTATATCATATGGCGGGTATGGGTTCAATGGTTGTGGCTTGGCCCGGGGCATTTCTCCCCTACCGTACTCACATTCTCTCAGTAATAGAGATAATTCACCCTTGCGGTCCTGCTAAATGTGGCCGGATAGAGATATACAATATCCCTTTTTCTTTTTCTTACACAACAAAAAGGGTGCAATATTTTCCTTTTTTATCCTTTTAAGGATATAGCTGGAAAATTATTACACCTTTATATAGCAGAAAACTACTGCGCAGGTATTTTTTGTATATCTATCTTTGCCAAAACCGTCCTTTGGCAGGGGTAAATTACCCCTATAACAGAGCGTTATCTCTAATGTCAGGGAATAAAAAGTCAATAAGGAGAGTCGTATCACGTATCGATCCGCCTCATATCAGTCAGCGCCCGATTGCGGTACGTAATATCGGTGCGCACGGTAAACCCTTGTTTTTCCCAAAACGCGTTGCCGCCTTCATTGCGATTAAACACAACCAGCGCCACCTTATGAATGCCCAGCCGCTTCAGCGCGTCCAGCACCTCGTCCACCAGCGCCGCGCCAATGCCACAGCCCTGCCGGTCGGGACGCACCGCCGTATGGTAAATATAGCCGCGCCGCCCGTCGCTGCCCGCCATAACCACACCAATGATCGCGCCGCCTTCTTCCGCCACCAGACAGGTCTCCGGATTCCGGCGCAAAAACGCGGCAATCCCTTCCGGGCTGTCGTCTACGTCATTTAACCCCATGCCCGGGCAAGAAAGCCACAGGCCATACACCGCGTCATAATCCGCCAACGTCATAGTTCGAATCTTCATAATTCAGTCCTTTCTACACCATGGTCTCCCAGCACTTCGCCCTCGCCAAAGCGGCCATGAAAATCCGATCCGCCCGTTACCGCCAGGCCATACTCGGCTGCCAGCGAAAGGCAATGCGCCGTATCTGCCTCGCTATGCTTCGGGTGGTACGCTTCAATACCCCAAAGCCCCGCGCGCGCCAAAACCGGCACCATGGCAAAATTATTATACTGCCCCGGGTGCGCCAGCACCGCCCGGCCGCCGGCGGCGGCAACCCACCGCAGCGCCTCCTCCGGACGCGGCGTATAAAAAGACAGGCGAGCAGGCCCCTCTTTAAACAGCTTCCGGTAGAGCGATCCGTAAAGCTCGTCGCAGACTCCCGTGTCAATCAAAACCTGCATAACATACTGCTTACATAAATCGCCGCCAGGGCCGGCCATAGCCTGTACCTGCTCCAGCGTAACCGGGTAGCCCAGCGCCCTCACGGCTGCCACCGCCTGCCTTACCGCTTCATTACGGCTTTGCCGAATGGGGCTACAAAACGTTTCCATAGCTTCGCGCCCGGCCTTAGAAAAATTGTACCCCAACAGATGCAGCTGCCGCCCGTCTTCCTGCGTGCAGCTAATTTCTATGCCTTCCACCACCCGAAGGCCCTCGGCCAGCCCCGCCTGCCTAAGCTCGGGGCCGCCGGCCAAAGTATCGTGATCCGTAAGCGCGATCGCTTCCAGGCCTTTCGCCTTGGCCATGCGCACCAGCTCGGCCGGCGATTGATCGCCGTCGGACCAATATGAATGTACATGTAAGTCTATCACAGTTTTCGCCTCTTGCCTAGTTAAAATCCGGCCGCCTCGGCCAGCACCTGTTCGGCATAGTCCATTTTGTAATCGGTGGGCACTATTTTGCGCTCGCGCATTTCATAACGCCAGTCGGCTAAAGTGCGAATCGCAATTTCGTCGTGGAATACGCCCACCATAGCCGTCCCTTCGCGTTTCAGGTCTAAAATCATATTCATAACCCACTCTTTACTGCTTGCGTCTAACGAAGCCGTAGGCTCGTCAAGCAGCAGCAGGCGCGGCTTCGTAATGAGCGCGTTCGCAATATTCAGGCGCTGCTTTTCGCCGCCGCTAAACGTAGAAGGATACATATCCCACAAGTTTTTACCAATGCCCACTTTCTCCAAATATTCGCAGGCCCTCTCTTTGGCCTTGCCTGCCTCTACGCCGCGCGCGGTTTGCGTGCTAATTAAAATATCCAGCGCCGAAACCCGCGGAATCACGCTGAAAAACTGCGACACATAGCCAATCTCCTTTTCGCGCAGCGCGATAATTTCCCACGGCTCTGCCTTCGCCAGATTCACCACCGAGCCGTCGGCACAGGTATAATACACGTCGCCGCTCGTGGGCGTATACGTGCGGTAAATGCACTTAAGCAAAGAAGATTTACCACAGCCGCTAGGACCGGTAATAGCAATCAGTTTGCCGGCTTCCGCCGTAAAACTAATATGATCAAACCCATGAATCTCGGCGTCGCTGCGAATATGCATAATAAAGTTTTTCGATAAATCCTGAATCTGTAACATTCTACTTGTCTCCTTTTCCCTCTAACCGCGCTTTCAGCGCTTCCGGTAATACCGCGTAAACCTCTTCCGACCGATACGCGCAGACCATATACTGTCCCTTCGGGCTCTGCGCCATACGCAGCTGGCAGCCACTGCTCTGTAAAATAGCCCAGGCCGCCGCAAAATCCCATAATTTCAAATGAGTATTTACATAACAATCGGCGCGTCCCTGCGCCACCTCACAAAGCTCCAGCGAAGCGCAGCCTCCATACCGCACGCCGCGAAACGCCTCTGCCAGCGCATAAGGATTGGCCCCCATGCGCTCCAGATCTTGCATGGTTTTAAATCCCATATACAAAATTCCTTCCGAAGCCGGGCGGCCTGCAGCCTGTGGCTGCGGTTTGGCCTCCCCCTCGCATAGCTTCTGCGCTTCTACGTCGAGTACCAGCCCATAAAACGGCCGGCCTTCTTTAAAAATCCCCAGCGATATGGCGTAGCCATCGCCCCACGCGCAATAATTGGTGGTGCCGTCAATCGGGTCTAAAATCCAGCAAAACTCGGCGTCCAGGCTCTGGTTTAACCCCTCTTCGCTCAGCACATGGTGCGCCGGATAACGCCCGTGAATCTGCTCGGCAATCTGCTGCTGCACCCAAAGGTCGTGATCGGTTACAATGTCGCTGTGCCCCGTTTTCTGGTGCACCAGCGCGCCCGGCAAGGCAGCGCTCTCTTTCCTTTTTTCGCGCAGTGCGCGCCCGGTAGAAAATAATAGATTGCGGGCAAAGGAAATCATGGCTTTTTCCTGTACCTTCATAGCTGCGCCACCTGATCGTTGCGGTAGTGAATGCGGGTTACCTCTTCGCCGTTAATATACGTTGACAAAATGACGGGCACCGGCCCTTTTTTGCTAACCAGCAGCAAATCCGCGTATTTGCCCGGCTCAATGGAGCCTTGGTAGGCATCGATTTTTACGGCCTTCGCGGGGTTGAGCGTGGCCATGGCCACGGCCTGCGGCAGGCTGAGCACGCCGCGCTCGTAGAGCAAAAAGATGGCGTGCAAAATGGCTGCCGGAAAGTAATCGGACACCAAAATATCGGCGCAGCCGTTTTGAATGGCCTCTAAGGCCGAAAGATTATTAGAATGGGAGCGTCCCATTAAAATGTTGGTGGCGCCTACCACCACGCTCATGCCCATGGCGTGCGCGCGCTGCGCTACGGGAAGCTCAATGGGGAATTCACAAATGCCGGCGTGCAGCACCTGTGTCACGTAATCGAGTTTTTCTAGGCTGTCGTCGTCGTGGGAGGCAATGGGAATACCCAGGCCAGCGGCCAAATCGGCGGCGTGCGCGATTTGCTCCTGCGTGAGGCGCGCGTGATGCATGCGCTTTTGGAGCAGCGCTTCTTTTTCCTCGTCGCTGCCTTCGCCCATAACGTTGTTTTTAAAAAACTCAAGATCGCGGTACTGCCCCTGCCCGGGCGTATGATCCATAAACGAAAGCAGCTGCATGTCCCTGTTTTGAATGAAGCCCAGCAGCATGTCGTAGCCCGTGGTGTTGGTAATTTCGTAGCGGCAGTGGAACCGGTGGCGAATCAGGTGATCGCCCTCATGAAATGTGCGAATAAGCCCTACCAGCTTTTTCAAATTCTCCTGGCTGCGCAGCTGCGCCTTGGGCTTCTTTTTCTTTTCGTCGCCCCATACCTCGGTATCCATAATGGTGAGCGAGTGATACATGGTGGTAATGCCCTGATTCACCAGCTGCTTTTCCTGCTCGCGCATGGCCAGCTCAAAGTCAATCATGCTCTGCGGCCGGGGCTGAATCACCGTTTCAATGTTATCGGAATGAATGTCGATAAACCCAGGCATTACGTACGCGCCCTTCGCGTCGATAACCGTGGCGCCCGGATGGTGAATGGCAAACAGCGGATCTTCCGAAACCTCTTCAATAAAACGGCCGCGGATGAGCACCGAAGCCTGTTTGAGCACGCGGTCCGGCTGCACTACCGCCGCGTTGCGAATAATGATATCGTCTTTCATGCCAGCGCCTCCTTACAGCAGTGAGCTCACCAGCGTCTGCGTATACTCGTGCAGCGGATCTTCGAGAATCTGATCGGTAAGTCCCTCTTCCACCACGCGACCGCCCAGCATAACCATGGTGCGATCCGACATCATGCGAATAACAGCCAGATCATGGCTTACAATGAGCATGGCAATGCCCAGCTCTTTTTGAATGGAACGGATCAGATCCAGCACCTTGGCCTGTACGCTCAGGTCCAGCCCTGTGGTTACCTCGTCGAGGAGCAAAATGGGCGGGGTATTAGCAATGGCTTTAGAAATCTGTACCCGCTGCTGCATACCGCCGGAAAAGACCCTCGGCTGATCGCGCAGCCGCTCGGTGGGAATTTCCACATGATGTAACAGCTCTATGCTGCGGTCGATCATGCGGCCTGCGTCACGGCCGCCCGCCGCAATCAGTTTTTCCGCTATATTCGCGCCCGAAGACAGCTTCATGCGCAGTCCTAACATGGGGTTTTGGTACACCATACCCATCATGTGATTGCGCAAATACCGCTTTTGCTGGCTGCTCACATTCAGGAAATTCTCCTTTCCCTCGTGGTACAGCGATAAATACGCCTCGCCCGAAGTGGCCTGCTGATCAAAATACAGCGTTTTCAGCAGCGTACTCTTGCCCGAACCGGACTCGCCAACAATGCCCAGAATTTCTCCCGGATACACCTGAAAATCTACGTCTCGCACAGCCCAAATGGTATGACATTTCGGGCAGCGCCCCTTTTCCAGATTCGTATGCGTACGGCAGTAGTCGCAGCCTTCGCCAAAGCGAACCGTGATATGCCGCCCCCACATGACCGGTTTTTTTCTTTCCATTAGCGTAACCCCTCTTTCTCAGCCTTCTGCTCATTTTGCCGTTTTAGGCAGTACCCTGTATCTGAGCACTGATAATAGCGCTCTCCCGTCTCCGGGTCAAAAATCTCGTCAAAATACACATGCTCCGCGCCGCAAAGCCGGCATTTGCGCCCCTCCATGTTTTCTTGCTCAAACGGATGATCGTCAAACGCAAGCGACTCCACCTTGGTGTACGGCGGCACCGCGTAAATTTTCTTTTCGCGCCCGGCGCCAAACAGATACAGGCACTGGGCGTGATCCAGCTTAGGGTTATCGTAACGGGGAATCGGACTCGGATTCATAACATAACGATCATCCGCCATAACCGGATGATCGGCGCCCTTAAACGCGGAGCCGCGCGTTAGCAGCTGTTCAAAAAGGTTGACCCAAATACCGGTATATTCCGCGTCGGCGTGCAGCTGACGGGTTACCGCTTCATGCGCGTCTACGCTGCGCAGCGGCTCGGGAGTGGGCACCTGCAGCACCAATACCTGGTCTTCTCTAAGCGGTTCTTCGGGTATACGGTGGCGCGACTGAATAATATTGGCCTCGGCCGTATCCGTTGTGGTTTCCACGCCCGTAGTGGAACAGATGAGCCGCTTAATGCTTACCGCGTTCACGCTGTCGTCGTTGCCTTGGTCGATTACCTTCAGCGTGTCGTTTGGCCCAATTAACGACATGGTCAGCTGAATGCCGCCCGTGCCCCAGCCGCGGCCAATGGGCAGCTCGCGGGAGCCAAAGGGCACCTGATACCCCGGAATGGCAATCGCGTGCAGAATGGCCCGGCGGATTTCCCGCTTAGACCCTTCGTCTAAAAAGGCAAAATTATAATCATTTCGTTTGATCGTTTCCATGTTCCAAACTCCTTTTCCGCGCTCTCAGACTATCCAGCTTCGACTGGAAGGTAACGTAATGAGGCAGCTTTAAGTGCGAAATAAATCCGTTCATTTCCAGGCAGTCGCCGTGCAGCAGCACAAACTCCATGTCGCTGGTGGGGCTGTCGATATCTAGGGTAAGCGCCCGGTCGAGTACCGACATGGCTATGGCTTTGGTGTCGTTACGGCCAAACACACAGCCGTACCCCAAACCGATGCCTTCTTTGCCGGCCTTGGTACCCATAAGGCTTTCAACCTCGGTCACAAAAATGTCGCCTACATACCAGGCCTCGCCCTCTTCCAGGGGGTAGTCAACCTCAATTTCCAGGCTTCCGTAGCGCAGCTCGCCAATGGTGGGGTGCGACATACCAAAGCCGCGAATATCGCTATACGCAAGACCCGATACAAAGCCGGTATCGGCCCGGGTGAGCGTTTGTAAAATCGCGCTTCTCGGCGCTGGCAGCGGCAAGTTCTCCATAGTCACATCCACCGGCTCCGAGGTGTCTTCTTCTATATCTTCTACCAGCCCTTCGGCGCGGAGCAGGTCTAGCACACGCGGCGCCGTATCGGTTTTCGGCGTCTCTTCCAGCGCGTGCGCTTTTTCGTCAAATTCTTTTCTCCACGACTGTAAGTCTTCTTCCTGCTCGTTTTGTAAGTCAAAATTGAGGAGCCGGTGCACATAATCGTACGTTGGTCCCAGCATCTGCCCGCCGGGAATGTCTTTAAAGGCCGCGCTGATACGGCGGCGAATATGCATATCGTCGCCCTTTACGGTACGCGATGTATAATTCCTTGGTAGGGTGCTGCGATAGGCCCGCAGCAAAAAGACGGCTTCTTCCGGACTTCCCTCACACTGCTTTAACGCCAGCGCCGCGTAATCGGGCGCGTAGAGTCCGGCTTCTGACATAATGCGATCGATGAGAAGCCCCATGCGGTCGCGAACGGCTCCAATATCCAGCGGCGTGCCGCCCTCGGAGCGATACTCCTTTAATAATTCTATGGACGCTTCAATGGCCTCTTGGCCACCGGTAACGGCGACGTATCCCATTAGCGAGTTCCTCCTACTTTAATTTTTCTCGGTATGCCCATAATCTGACCCTGGGGGGTAATGAAGTACAGTTCCACACCGCAAGGAAATTCAAAGGCCATGGCCTGACGTTCTACAAGCCACTGCCGCCCTTCTTCCGGCAGCGTTACCGTAATGGCTCCGTTAATCCCGGGGCCTGTGAGCGTAGTCTCCGGCCCGCCACAGAGCTGATCGAGCTCAATGAATAGCGTGGCGCTTTTATGCGGCTCCGGAAGGGTGCCGATCTTCACGCTTTCTAGCATTTCACGAATGCTTTTCTGATTTTGATACCCCCGAGGCAGGAACACGTAGTCGGCTTTTTCCGGCTCCGCCGGCACGCCGTAGGTCATCTCCTTCAGTTCCTGCGCCAGCTCCGGCGCGTCGCCGCAGACATAGAAGCTGCGCCAGTTGTCGAGCAGGGTGAGGCCGGCGGCCAGCAGCGCGGCGTGATCGGTTTCTAGTTTTTCGATCTGGGGCGCCATGGTTTCTATGTGGCCCGGTCTGGCCAGCGCGTTCATGAGCGCTTTGAAAATCTGCTGGCAGTCAAATACCATATCGAACTGATTTTCTGTAATCATGCTTGGCTACCTCTCTATTTGTACTCCACGTCCAGTGTTTGGAACTGTACGCTGGACTGGGCGTGTTTTTTCATTTCTTCTTCATGCTGTGCCTGCTGCTTTTTCTCTTCTTCCAGCAGCGCGGCTTCAACCTGCGCTTTTTCCGGCAGATCGGTTTTGCAAACGGCGTCGAGCACGGCGGCGCCCAGCACTTTGTCCATAATATCGCCGGCCATAAGCGCAAAGCCTTTTTGCCCCTGCAGCTCAACCAGGGCCTCGCAGGCCAGAATCTCGCCCAGGTAAAAATCGGCTTTGGCAATGGTTTCTTTCATGCGCACCATAACCAGAGTTTTCATGGGCTTGCGAATAATATGAACCGGATATTTTTTCATAATGGGCTGCGCCAGCTTTTCTATGGTTTCTTTGGAGCAGCGCCCTAAAATGCGGGATAAACGTTTAATTTCCATAGCGATCTCCTTATTTACTCTTTCCTTTGCGTTCTTTAATGGAGGTAAACGCCAGCTCCATAATATAGGTAAAGACCAGAATCATAATAATGGCTACCACGGCCTGGCCGTACGCATACCGCGTCATGCAGTTGGATACCACATAGCCAATACCGCCGGCGCCTACGGTGCCCAGCACCGCGGAGGAGCCAAAGTTGTTCTCAAAGCTAATCGAGGTCCAGGCAAGAATACCGGTAAAGGCCGAGGGAAGTACGGCGCTAAAGAAGATTTTTACTCTTCCCGCGCCCATGGCGCGCAGCGCTTCCAGCGTTTCTTCCGGTACCTCTTCAAAGCACTGGGCGAATGAACGCGCAAAGAACGACGTGCTGAAAATGCAGATGCCGATAATACCGGCGGCCGGACCAAAGCCGACGCAGACGAGCACCAGCAGCACCCAAATGATAGAGGGAATGGCCCGCAGCAGCGTAAGCACTGCCGATAGCACGGTGGAAATCCATTTAAACGGCGTTAAGTTTTTCGCCAGAAAAATGGAGAGAAACATGCCGCCGATCAGGCTGTACACCGTGGCCAGCACGGTTACGTTAATGGATTCCAGCAGCGAATTAAACGTAATATCCAGCTGGCTGAAATCAATTTTGGCCAGTTTGCTAACGGCCTCGGGAATTTGCCTAACGCCTTCCAAAAGCTGCGTGAAGTCCAGTTCCATAAGGAAAATAGCGGCAATGCCAATCACTAGAAACCCGGCAATGAAGCCCGGAATAGCCCGGTCTCGTTTGGGATCTTTAACCCGAACGCGTCCTTTTCTGTCATAGAGCAGCCCGGGCTGCGCGATTGACGCCTCTTCCTGCGGCGCGCCGCCGCGGGGCGCAGTTTTGGAGCGGAGCGTACCCAGCATTTCTGTCATGCCAGCACCTTCTTTCTGAGATAGTTCGTGAGTAAATCGACAATAATGACCACGGCGGCAATGAGTAGAATCACGCCCATGGCAGAGTGATACCGAAATTGCTTAATATAGCCCATCATTATGAGCCCAATACCGCCGCCGCCCACGGCGCCGACCAGCGTGGAGGAACGAATGTTAACCTCGAGCGAGTACAGGAGCCACGAAAGAAAACCGGGCAGCGAAGCGGGAATAATCACCTGCGTAATAATGGCCAGGCGGCTGGCGCCGACAGACTGCAGCGCTTCCAGACTTTCCGCTCCCACCTCGTCAATGGTTTCAATAAAGGAGCGAATCAGGAAACCGCAGGTGGTAATGAAAAGCGCCAGAGCGCCAACCACGCTGCCAATGCCAAAGGCCATAATTAAAATGAAGGTCCAGATCATGCTGGGAATATTGCGCTGCAGCGAAGCCAAAAAACGGATAATTTTACAGAGCGGCTGAAACGGAGCCGTGGTGCGCGAACCCAAAAATGCCAGTATTAAGGAGAACACGCAGGAAAGAAGGCTGGCGGCAATGGCCATGCTAATGGTCTGCACAATGCCTTCCACAATGGTGGGCGGGTCCGCAAGCTGCGGCGGAAACAGATCTACCAATAAAAACTCCCAGAAGTTTTCCATATTCATGAAAAAGGAAAGGGGCTGGTACTCCGTCTGAATGGTGGCAATGGTAAAGAGAATGGCCACAATGAGCAGCGCTATGAGCGTATTTCTCTTTTGTTTTTGCGGAATTACGTGTATTTTACGCATGCAGCGCCACCCCTTCTTCCAGCCCCACCGTAAGCTCTTCAATGGGCGCGTCGTAAATAGTTTCAATCATTTCTTTCGTCAGTTTTTCGGGCACGTCGTCAAACACCTTACGGCCCTGGTGAATGCCGATAATGCGGTCGGCATAGGCCAGCGCCACGTCTACCTGGTGCAGGTTGACAATGCAGGCAATGCCTCGTTTTTTGGCCATATCCTGAATTTGATTCATAATAATTTTCGAGGAGCTGGGATCGAGCGACGCAATGGGCTCGTCACAGAGGAGCAGCGCCGGATTCTGCATAAGCGCCCGGGCGATGCCGACTCTCTGTTTCTGACCGCCGGAGAGCTCGCCGGCTTTTTTGTAGATCATGCTTTCCATACCCATCATGGCTAAAATATCCAGCGCCTTTTGCTTATCTTCTTCCGCATAGCGCCCCATAACGGCGCTGGCGGTGTTCATATAGCCCAGGCGGCCATGCAGTACATTCTGAAAGACCGACAGGCGCTGTACCAGGTTAAACGACTGGAAGATCATGCCGATGCGGCGGCGCATTGCTTTTAAATCTTTTTCCTTTTTAATTTTGGCCATATCGTGGCCCTCAAAAAGAATGCTGCCCTCGGTGGGCTCGATCATACGGTTAATGCAGCGCAGTACCGTAGACTTACCGGCGCCGGAGGGGCCGATAATCACGACCACCTCGCCGGCGTCTACGGTAAAGCTAATGTCTTCTACGGCTTTTGTCGCGCCATAATACTTTTTTAAGTTTTGAATGGATAATACCGTTTCCATTTTGTTCCTTTCTCAGTTTAATTAGTCGCTCAGGCCGTACTCTTCTTTTAGATCCGCCAAATAATCGTAATCGCTGTCGTTCGCTTCAATGAAGCGTTCTTTGGGCTGGCCTTCCTCGTCGCCAAAGAACTCCGGATCGTCATAGTTTAATAAGAATTCCTGCACTTTGTCTTTTAATTCCTGCGGCAAATCCTTTTGAATGGCAATCGGATCGCTGGGAATCACGGGCGATTCATGAATAATACGCACGTCGTCTGCGTTAATAATGCCTTCTTCAATCTGATTTTCCAGCGTAGACGAAGCCACCGCGGCGGCGTCTACATTGCCTTGAATAACCGCCTGCAAAGAACCGGGGTGAGTGCCGGCGTACATAGCCGACTGGAAGAACTTGCCGTCGGTATGCAGGTCGTCAAAGCTGAGACCCAGGTCCGGTACCGCGTTCAGAATTTCATCGGTGGGAATTACGTTGCCCGAGGTCGATTCGGGATCGACAAACGCAAAGGTTTTGCCTTGCAGATCGGCTAAGGTTTCAATATCGCTGTCGGGCTGTACGACAATAAGCGAATGGTAACCGCTTACGCCGTCTTCGGTGCCGCGCACCGCAAGGGCCTCCGCGCCGGCGCGATCACGCGCGGTTACATAAGAGAAGGGGCCAAATTCGGCCAGCTGCGCGTTACCGGTTCTCATGGCCTCAATGGCTGCGCTATAATCGGTTGCGCGATATACCGTAACCGGCATGCCCAGCGCTTCGCTCATATCGGCTTCTAAATTATCCTGAAGCTGTACAGATTTTTCTGTATCTTCGCCCGGGATCATAACCATAACAAATTCTTCTAAGCCATAATTGTTTTCTGCCGTTGCGTTAGCCGCTGTGCTGTCTTCCTTAGACGAGCAGGCGGTTAAGCCAAGCATAGCCGTCATAGCGGCCAGCGCTAGTGTCAGTACTCTTTTTTTCAACATTTGTTAATCCTCCTTCAAGTTGGTACACCCTGATTATAGCTTGCCTCGCCCTTGGTGTCTGTGTTGGCACCAAGTTGTTTTCTTTAAGTTTTTCGCATAAAGGCGGCGGTTTCGTGAGGGCAATGTTAAATCTGCGCGCTTTATGTTAAACCTTGTTTAAATGCCTTGTGACGGGTTTAGATTTTTGCTATAGTGAAGGGAATAGGGAGGTATCCAATGAAAGAAATTACATGGGAAACCATTGTCGAGAAGGTTTTACACGATTTAGAAACGAATGCATATGCCCCCGGCGAGAAGCTGCCCAGCGAAAACAAGTTGGCGCATCGCTTTGGCGCTTCGCGCGCCGAAGTGCGCAAAGCGTACCGTGAGCTGAAACACCGGGGATACATTTTTTCGGTGCAGGGACGGGGCAGCTTCTTTGTGGGCAAACGGGAAAAGCTTCCTTTTTCTATGATGCGGGGACGCAGCTTTTCAGAAACAGCGGGGCTACTGCATTGTACGTACCAGACGGAAACCGTTTCCTGCAAAACGATTGGGTTTAATCCGCAGATTTACCGCAGTTTGGAGGCGGAGGAAGGCGATGTAATCTGGAAGGTGGTACAGCGGCGGATTTTAGACGGCGAACCGGCGGTTTTGCACATTCACTATTTACCTGAGAAGCAATTTCCTGATTTGGCGGAAACAGGCGCGAAGCTCACTTCGTTTTACGGCTATTTGCGGGAGCACGGGTACCGGCAGATTCGGGTGGCTTCGCCGCAGCTCACGGTAGGACTGTTAACCAAAAAAGAAGAGGAGCTACTTTCTATGCCGTCATACGCAACCGGCTTAATTTATAGCGCGCAAACCCTTCATGCTCCGGCCGGCGCCATTTTGGAGCTGGGACGCACCATCTACCGTTCGGACCGGTTTACCTTTTTATTGGAAGCCCATGAAAATGTGATTGAATTGTAACATTTTCGTGTTTCTCTCCCGGAAAACATAATTCGACAAAAAACATCGCAAACCCGGATAAATAAAGGGGTTGCGATGTTTTTTGCGATGTTTTTTGCGATGTTTTTAAAAAAAGGTTGACGAATCGCAGTTTTTAACGTATAATAACAAAAGTGTTACATTTGTTACGAATTTTTGCAGAAAGGAACAATGTCATGCTTTCGAGAAAACGCGTGTTAAAAGCGCTTCGACTTATACTTTGTTTTGCCGTACTGATTACGGCCTCGTCTATGTTTCTAACCATAGAGCCCATGGCTTCGGAAAATGTATCGATTTTACCGGAAGAAATGTCGATTCCCACCGAAGACACGGCGAATCCCGAGCAGCAGCCCCTACCGGAGGAAGCTACGGTTTTGGAGGCCGCAACCATGGAAGAGACGCCGGTAATGAAACACCGCTCCGCTATTTCTCTTCAAGAAGAACCGCACACGGTTGATACGGTGCAGGTAAACAGTGCCCTTGCCTCTCTTCCCGAGGAAAGCACCCTCACAGCCGATACAGAAGAAAATGTAGAAGAAACTGCCGTAGAAACAGAAACGCAAGCTCCTACCGCGGACATACCGCCCGCGGAAACGGAAACCGATTCTGAAAGTTCTGCTATTACTCAGACGCCGTCCGGCGACTCTTCTGCTTCTAACAGCGAATCCAGCGCTCCGGCTCAGCCCGAAACTTCACAGCCGCCGCAGGAAGAATCTAGCTCTGCGTCAAATGAAGAATCTTCGAGCACCCAGCCCGGTTCTTCTGCCGATACCGGATATTCTGATCTGGAATATTTGGCTGCGATTTGCCAAATCGAGGCCGGCTATCACTATGAGGGCTGCCTGGCGGTTGCTAACGTTATTTTAAACCGTGTTAATGCCGGTTTTGGCAGCAGCGTATACGACGTCATTTATGCGCCCAGCCAGTTCGCTACCGGTCAGATGCGCTACTACTTAGAAAACGGCACCTCGGCTACCGCTCTTCAGGCTGCTTCCGCCGCCCTTTCCGGCACGAATAATATTGGCAGCTACCTATACTTTAACGGTACCGCTTGGCTCGATCCCGAAACGCTGGACGTGCCTTATGTGGTAATTGGCGGCAACTGCTTCTACTAATAAAAAGTAAAATAAATCCCCTGAAAAAGCTCTGATCATACAGCTTTTTCGAGGGGATTTTTTGCTTTATTTTTTTAATTCTAAGCTTTCCGTTTTGGTATTGTATTTTCGATTAAGAACTAGTAACCCGAGAACAAGGATTAATGGAAACGCAGTAGCAGCAAACAGCCCGCTTTTCAGATTACCACCGGCCATATTAGAAATGTTACCCACCATGGCCGGACTTATGGTTGCGCCTAAATCACCGGCCAAAGCCAACAACGCGAACATGGCCGTGCCACCTCGGGGACACTTCTGGGAAGAAATGCTAATTGAACCCGGCCACATAATTCCCACCGAAACACCGCAAAACGCGCAGCCGGCTAATCCCAAAATTGGCAAGGCAGAGAGCGAAGCCATTAAATAACAGATTACGCATAATACGCCACATGTCAACATTGTTTTAGTCAAATCTAGTTTTTCACTCATTTTTCCATAGAGAGTTCGAGATATCCCCATAAATGCAGCAAATAGACAGGGGCCTACCAGATCACCTACAGTTTTAGAAACGCCCATTGCCGACTCTGTAAAAGCAGAAGCCCACTGCGCCATGGCCGCTTCAGAAGCGCCGGAGCATACCATAAGCAGTATTAATATCCAAAACAGGGGCAAGCGGCGCAGCTGATTAGGACGCATACTCTCACCGTCTTCTGTTAACCGCTCAATGGGACAACTCATAAAATTCAGCGTATTATATAACGGCACCGCTGCCCATACCAATGTAAGCACTTTCCAGTTTTCTACGCCGAATACGGCAAAAAAGAGCGTAGAGCCCAAAATTACGGCAACGGCCCCCCAACAATAAAAAGAGTGCAACAAACTCATCACGCCGTCTTTATTTTCAAAGGGACAGGCTTCAACAATAGGGCTAACTAAAACCTCAATAAGGCCGCTCCCCATAGCATAGAGTATAACTGCAATTATAATTCCCAAAAAAGGGACTGGCAGTACTTCCGGCAAGATCGCCATTAAAGCAAGTCCTACCGAGGACAGCACCTGGGAGACCACTACGCAAACGCGATACCCGATTATATCGACAAATCGAGTGGCCGCTAAATCAATAAGAAACTGCGTTAAGTAGAATGTAAGCGGAATCAGTGCAATTTTTTCCAGCCCAATTCCATAAATGTTTTGGAACGTTAAAAACAAAAGCGGCGCAAAATTCGCCGATATCGATTGAGTAACAAAGCCAAGATAGCAAGCGATTAAAGTTTTTTTATAGTTTTTTTGTTTGGTCATAATGGCTCCTTTGTGCTAATGATAATAATATATCTGACTCACATTATATCACTATACTTAGCCCTCAAAAAGAGAGAAAAAACACAAATATAAGCATTATTTACCCAAAGCGCGACTGAGACCAGGCGTATATCCGTACATTTTTTTAAATCGGCGACTGAAATAATTAACAGAATTAAATCCACAAGCCTCACTGATCTCTCGAAGACTTAGTGTCACATCCGTTAACATTCTATAGGCCATTTGAAGCCGGTATTGAATTAACGCCTCCACAGGTGAACAGCCCATATATATGTTAAAACAGCGTCCCGCTTCGCTTCGACTGATATTGGCGGATTTGGCAATATCCTCGAGTGTAACAGTTTCCGCGTAATGCTCGTAAATATATGAAAGCATTTTCTGAATACGTATTCGAGCATTCATTTGTATATGTGTAGTTTCAAATTTAGGCAAATCTTTAAAATGTAAAAATATAGATTCAAAGATATTACTAAGCTCTCGTTGAACGGCCATTTCATAACACTGACTTTTCTCCGTCATTTGACAGTAAATATCTCTCAGCGAAGCGTTTATTTTTTGGTGCCACCTCTCATTATGTTTAAACACTATAAAAGGTAATGTGTCACAACAAGCTATCGGCCAAATGTATTTTTTGTAAATGGAACTAGTTTCCGGTGCAATCGCAGCGCCCAAAAAAACAATGTTTGGCATTGGATCAGGAGCATGACCATCTACCTGCTGAATACCATGTAGCATATTTTGATTAACAAAGATGCTGTCACCAGCCTCCAGCAAAATGTGCTTCCTGCCAATTTGAACGTCTAACACACCGCATAGCGCAGTAACAATTTCAAAATCATGGTGCCAATGCATTGGACCGCTCCAATTGGGCAGTGCAGCAAGCTCGTCATGAAAATATGAAATAGGGAACGCCGTACTGTCATACGTTATTTTTTCTCGCAATTGATAATCAAGTTCTATCGACATAATTTTTATTTTTTCACTCCAAGCTAAACAACAAAAGCCTGTGTAAATACCAGGCTTTTGTTGTTCCTATATTCTTTATAGCATGAGCGCTTCCCGAAGCACCACGCGCGACAGCGCTTCAAAATCGGGATTTTCATCGGTGTACGTAATCAGCGCTTTCCACAGCGCCCACCCTTTCGCGCGCGCAATCAGGCCCGCGTCTAAACCGGCCAAAAACGCCTCTCTGGCCTCTCCGGTAAAAAACGTCCACGCCATAACATAGTCGCAAGCCGGATCGCCCACGCCCATGGTGCCAAAATCAATCATCGCGCTCAGACGCCCGTTTTGCACCAGCAAATTGCCCACGGCTACATCGCCATGCACCCAGACAGGCCGGCCTTCATAGCGGCTATCCAGCGCCTCTTCCCACAGCCGGCGGTAGCTTGCAAGGTCTTTCTCCGGCAGCACCGCTGCCAGCGTTTGCGCCAGCTCTGTTTCGCTGGCAACGTTGGTATGCGTGAGCGTTTCGCCGGGCAGGTATTGTAAAATGGACCACGGCAGCGGATAGCCCTGTCCCGGTTTTCCCGCGCCTACAGACGAGGCAATGGGAAAAGGGCTGCCCACTGCGGAAACTGCTCGGCCACCAGGCACGAAACCAGATCGGCGGTAATGGGAATCATACTGCTACCACCCTTCCTTCGGCCTGCGCCTGGTAGGCGGCTTCGGCCACTTTTTGCACCCAAATGCCGTCGGCCAGGGTTACAGGGGGCTCCGTGC
>CALWPV010000041.1 GCA_944383515.1 uncultured Clostridia bacterium | reverse complement strand
CAGGAGGGCGGTATCGCTCATATTATTGCTATATCGGGTTCTCATTTAACCATTGTTGGCGAGCTGATACTGGCTGTGCTACGTAAATGGCAAAAGCCTGTTTTCGCTAAACTGGAAACCGCGCTGGGGCTATGGTTTTATGTCTGGCTTACGGGTGCCTCGGTTGCCGCCTTGCGGGCGGCGATCATGATGAGTTTAAAATTTGTAGCGCAAATGGTGGGAAGAGAAGAAGATTTTCTGACTTCACTTTCACTGACCGCGCTGCTTTTGCTGATTATCCGGCCGCTTGCGCTCTTTGAAGCCGGATTTCAGCTTTCTTTTTCGGCGCTGCTGGGGCTGCATTATGGAAAGCTTGGCATTATGATGCTTCCCAAAATACCCTACTGGCTTCGAACCCTACTGGCGCCGGCTTTAGGCGCTCATGCCACGGTAAGTCCTCTTTCACTTTGGCATTTTTATCAGACACCGGTATGGGGATTTTTGCTGAATCTGTACGTGGTACCGGCAATGGGAACCGTTTTAACCGCGGGACTAGCGGCAACGCTGCTGGGCGCGTTGCACCCGGCATGCGGGCGGGGCCCTGCGCTTTTGGTTCAGCTGCTTTTATGGACTTTTGAAGTCGGCAGCCAGTGGATTTTAGCAATGCCAGCCGCTGTGCTGCGCGGTAAACCGTTACTGAGCCAAATGATCGCGGTGTACGCGTTGCTGTTTTTGCCTTATTGGTACTACGCCCGGCCGCTCGCATCGCGGGCGCGAACCTGGCGATTTAGCGCCGTTTCTTTTGTTTTGAGCGCTTTGGTTTTCCTGCGCCCCAGCGGCTGGCAGATTACCTTTTTAGACGTAGGGCAGGGTGACTGCGCCGTCATTGAAAGCGGCGATACGGTATGGATGATCGATGCCGGTCTCGAGTACCAGAATGTTATTAAGCCTTATTTATTATATCGCGGCATTCATACCATCGATGCCATTATTGTATCGCATCCAGATAGCGATCATATGGAAGGGTTCCAAGAGCTGGCCGCCGATCCTGCTTTTGAAATACGGGCGCTCATCGAAACCGACGCGGCCATTCATGAAACCGCAGAGCGGCAAAAGCTAGAGAATCAAGTTCTGGCGCAGGGTGGCATAGTTCGGAAAGTACATTGCGGCTACCAGGTTCAGCAAGGCGCGGTTTCATTTGCCGTGCTGTCGCCGAGTGCCGAGGCGGTATACGAAGACGAAAATGACGCCTCACTGGTGGTGCGGGTAGAGATAGACGGCTTTTCTTTTTTGTTTACCGGCGACGCGAGCAGTCAGGTAGAGCGGACTAGGGAATGGCCGGCTTCTGACGTGCTGAAGGCGGCGCACCATGGTTCGCGGTTCTCAACGGATACACAGTTTTTAAGTCAGGTCAATCCGGAGCTTACCATTCTCAGCTGTGGCAGACAGAATCGCTATGGTCACCCGCATGAAGAAGTATTAGAACGCCTTACGCAGGGAGGGTATGCTTACCGCGTTACGGCTCAGAGCGGCGCGCTGCAGATTCGGCGAAAAGGAAACGCGCTGGCGGTGCGCGCATGGTATAATACCCTCATAGAACGATAAGTTGGCGCGTTTACGCCAGAAGGAGAATATGAATGAAGGGATTAAAAGAACAAATTCAAAAGGGAACGCTGGGGAATCTGTATTTGTTTTATGGCGTAGAGCGCTTTTTGGTACAGCTCTATGAGCAGCGAATGCGCAAAGGTTTGTTGGCGCCGGAAGAAGAAATGATGAATCTGGATGTAATGGAAAGTCCGGCTGATGCGGATATGATTAAAAGCAGCGCCGAAACACTGCCATTTATGGCCGAAAAACGTTTGGTTATTGTGAAAAACAGCGGAGCCTTTGAAGCCAAGGCCGGACGTTTTGCCGCCTTAGCGGATTGGATAGCCAATCTTCCCGAGACAACGGTTTTGCTGTGGATAGAAACAAAAGTGGATCAGCGCGGCAAACTTTTTAAAGCCGTTAAAAAGCATGGGTATGTCGTGGAGTTTACCAGGCAGGGAGAACGGGAACTGGCGGTTTGGGTTCGGCAGGAAATGCGCCGACAAAAGATTCAAATAGAAGGAAGAGAAATCGCTTATTTTCTCAGTTTGATCGGCAATGATATGGTGAAAATTCAGGAAGAAATGGATAAGCTCTCGAGTTATGTGAAGGAGACAGGCGTTGTCACGAAAGCCGATATTGACGCGATTGTTACGCCGGCACTGGAAAACAGTATTTTTAAATTAACAGATTGTTTGGGCAATCAGCAGCCTGCCAGAGCATACCGCCTTTATCAAGAACTGCTTGCCAGCGATCAAGATGAGAAGTATATTTTCTATATGCTGATCCGGCAATTTAGGCTCCTGCATAAGGCCTGTTTATTGCAGGGCTCTCAGCCGGCGGTGATTGCCAAGGAGCTGGGCATTCCCACTTTTGCCGTTTCTAATTATGTATCGCAGTCGCGCCGGTTTGGTCTGGAGCGTCTGCGGAAATTATTAACCACATTGCTGGACATGGATGTCTCAACGAAAACAGGCTTAATGGATGCGAAAGAGGCCTGTTCCTTGTTGATTTTGCAGTATGCCAATCTGCAAAATGGGTGAAAATTTTTGAATTTGTGTGAAAAAAGACAGTTGACGCAAACGAAGAAAAGCAGTATAATATCGATTGTGTCTTAGTTTGTCCATTCTATTTTTACGGGTGCGTCGTGATGAAAACGCACAAAATTTAAATCTCAGGAGGTTTCATTGATCCATGGCTAATATTAAATCTGCCAAAAAGCGTATTAGAGTGATTCGTACCAAAACTCTTCGCAATAAAATGATTAAGTCCGGCGTTAAAACTGCAATTAAGAAAGTAGACGCTGCTTGCGAGGCTAAGGATGTAGCAGCCGCTAAGGCCGCTCTGGTAGCAGCAACGGCTGTTATCGATAAAGCCAAGAGCAAAGGAGTTTATCATAAGAATAACGCTTCTCGTAAGGTTTCTCGCCTGGCGAAGAAGGTTAACAAAATCGCCTAAGGTTTTGTAAAAATAGAAATTACGGAACAAATGCAGCGCCCTTTTGGTGAAATTCCAAGAGGGCGCTGCATATTTTTATCCCGTTTGCCGATACTACTTCTATTAGCTGATTGCGAAACAGGTCTGTCATTTTACAGCCAGAAGGAGCAGAAACAGAGTTATTCAGGCAATGTATAGTAGAAAACGGATGGGAATGCAGAAAATCCTGTG
>CALWPV010000040.1 GCA_944383515.1 uncultured Clostridia bacterium | reverse complement strand
GATTACGCGCTAAAGCGCGCAATAGTGCAGCGCGGTAAGGCCACGTCCCCATGCCATGAAAACTCAACCTAACACGGCTACATTCTTGACAGTATCTTCCATAAATGCTACACTCAGGCATACGCGTTCCATAATGCGTATGCCTTAGTTATGTTATGGTTTGCTTTATAATAGAAAAGGAGCACTGTAATGCCTTCATTCACTAAAAATATAACTACCATCAGCCGCTGTGCCAATCAGTTTCGCAGTGACCATCTGGAAGGGACCGGCCTGCGCGGCGGCCAATATTCTCTTATTACCAATCTTTGCCGCTCTCCTGGTATCTCTCAAGAAGAGCTTAGCAAATTAACGTATATGAACAAAAGTAATGTTGCCCGTCATTTAGCCCAGCTGGAGGAAAACGGATTTGTTACCCGTCGCCCCTCTTCGTCGGACCGCCGGCGCATGCTGGTTTACCCCACCGAAAAAGCGCAGGCAGTACTGCCAATTATTCTAAAACTGCATCAGGAGTGGCGCGATTATTTAACCGAAAGCTTTACGCCGGAAGAACTTGAGATTTTTTCTTCTTTACTAGAGCGGGCGGCCATTCGGGCTAAAGAATATGTCGATACCCGCGATAGTAAAACGTAATACTGAAATAAGGGAGGAAGATTCCTGTTTTATGGAGACACGATTTTGCCGTTCGGCTTCTTTACTTGGCCCGGAGGCCATTACCCATTTACATGACCGCTGCGTCTTGCTTTTCGGACTCGGCGGCGTTGGTTCCTATGTTGCCGAGGCGCTGGCTCGCACCGGCGTGGGACATTTAATTTTAGTCGACCATGATACGGTAAGTCTATCTAACATTAACCGCCAGATTATCGCGTTACAATCGACCGTAGGCCGGTTAAAAACCGAAGTTACCAAAGAACGCTTACTCGATATCAATCCCGCTATGCGCGTAGATACCTATCCGCTTTTTGTCACAGAAGAAAGCGCGGCGACTCTGCCTCTTTCCTCCTGCGACTATTTAGTAGACGCTATTGATACCGTTGCGGCCAAACTCTTCTTGGCAGAATACGCTTACCGGCACCAGATTCCCATTATTAGCGCTATGGGAGCCGGTAACAAGCTAGATCCAACTTTATTTGAAGTTGCCGATATCAATCAGACTTCGGTTTGTCCTCTGGCCCGCACCATGCGTGCTCAGCTGCGTAAACGAGGCGTCCCCCACCTCAAAGTAGTCTATTCTAAAGAACTGCCTAAAGCTCCTCTTCCTAATGGAGAATTAAAAGGCGGACGTCCCTCTCCCGGCAGTTTAGCCTATGTTCCTTCTGTTATGGGGCTCATTATGGCAGGCGAGATCATTCGAGATTTGACGGAGGCCCACAATGAAGTGTAAGCGTTTAAAGATTTTCGAACGTAAACGCGCTTTGGATTATGTGTATGCGATAGGCGCTTTTCTGCTTACCGCTTTATTTTTATTGCTTTTTTACCAGAATCAGGGGTTTTACCCTTTTGGCAACGGTACCATTTCCTGGTGCGACATGAACCAGCAGGTCGTACCGCTACTACTTAATTTTAAAGATATTATATCGGGACAAGGCAATGTATTATACAGCTTTCAAAATGCCGGCGGCATGAATTTTTGGGGTGTCCTTTTCTTTTTTGTTGCCAGTCCTTTTTCCTTTTTGACACTGCTCGTGGATAAAAGCCAAATGCTCGTTTTTATGAACGTCTTAGTTCTCCTCAAACTCGCCACTTCCGCATGGACGGCTACCTTTTATTTTCGCCGTGCTCACCGCTCTATCCGCCCAGAATATGCTCTGCTCCTGGGCATGCTCTACGCATTTTGCGGTTATGGCCTGCTATTTTATCAAAATATCATGTGGCTAGACGTAATGGCGCTATTTCCCCTGCTTCTGCTTTCTTTAGAGCGCCTTTTTTATGAGGAACGTACCTTTCCCTATATATTGGCAATTAGTGCTTCCATTGCCGTTAACTATTATCTGGGCTATATGGTAGCGCTTTTTGTGCTGCTTTACGTTGGCCTTATGCTGCTTGCGTTTCCCGCTTCTCAGCGTAAACCCATAGCCCTGCGCTTTTTGGCCGGGACGGCCGTTGCCGCCCTACTCACAGCCGTCATTTGGCTTCCCTGCTTTTTACAGTATTTAAGCTCGGGGCGCGATATTAGCTTTCTTTCTTCCTTACAATCTTCCGAATTTTTTGCGCCCCTGGAAACTACATTGTCTATTCTCTTTCCTTCGGCCTGTTCTTTGGTTATTATGCTTTATGGCCTGCTTCATTCCCCGGTTGAGCGCGGGCAGCTTCGCACATACCTTTTACTATTTTTACTTCTCTTCGTCCCTTTAATGGTAGAACCGGTCAATAAAATGTGGCACACCGGAAACTATCAGGGATTCCCGGTACGTTACGGCTTTATGCTTATTTTCATCCAGCTTTGCGCAAGCGCGCAGCTTATGCCCGGCGACAAAGAAACGCTTACGTTAAAGCCCGGTATTAAAACCTTTGTACTTCCGCTTCTTTTAGGCGGGCTTTTGCTGGCGTATGCCCTGTTTGCCAGCTCGTACGTACAAACGCATTTAGAGACGCTCTCCAGCTATACCAGTACCTTATGGGGCGATATGGATTCGTTAGAAGCGCTGTTTGTGCTTTTTCTCATTTCTTCTTTACTGTTTTTGTTTATTTATCGCTGTCTGTACCGTCGGCTCATGACGCCGCGCATTTTCCTTATTTTAAGTTTATTACTGGTATGGATTGACGCTTCTTCCAATACGCAGGTATACATGTTTTCTGCCGATTACGACGGCCACAACGCCGCTTACGAGCAAGCCGTCGATTTGCAGCATTTTACACCGGCAGAAGCAGAAAATAATGCATGGTACAGGGTTAAGCTCCACCAAAAATATTTTGACGTCAACTTGGTAGGAGGCCTTGGCTTTCCTTCTTTAAGTCATTATACCTCTTTAACTTCGCAGGACTACATGTTTGCCATGAAGAAACTGGGGTATTCTTCGTACTGGATGGAAGTAGGCGGATACGGCGGCACCCTGCTCAGCGACGCACTGCTGGGAGTTGCTTACGAAATTAAGGAGCTCCGAGACTGTGGCCCCCGCGATACCATTGTATATGAAAACGATACTTACGCCATTGTCCAAACGCCGGCATCTTTGGGGCTGGGGCTATTGACGTCGGAGGATTTAAGCGATACCAACGATCTAGATGCCCTTACGCGTTTTGAAGTGCAGGAGCTTTTATTTGAGAAGCTTTTTCCCGGCTCCCCTTCTCCTTTCCAGCAATACGAGCATGATTTTAGCTACGGTATGTCCATAGAGTCTGACGCTTATGATCAATATCAGCTCCAGCTTATGCCTAAGAGTGAAACAGGTTATTTATACTATGAAATTGAGGTAGAAGACCCTCAGGCCCTCTACTTTGATTGTTTTGATCAGTTGAGTAACCGCCTAACCGAGCATATTAACGGAAGTTTTACCGTTTATGTCAACGGACTGGCCGTTGACGCCGAATATCCCTCACAGCGCAGCAATGGATTGCTTTATCTAGGAACCTTTGAAGACGAAACAGTCTCTATTGAGGTTCAGCTACTCCAAAGTGTTACCTGTCGTTCGTTCGGCGTCTTTGGTATAGATACCAAGACGCTCTCCGAAGCACTGCTATCGGCAAGTGCTGCGCAGACGCAGGCCGAAACGCTGTCGCTGACGGCGTCCAGTGACCGCCGTATCGAGGGGTTTGCCCAAACCCAGGATACTCGAACCGTTTTTTTGGCCATTCCCTATGATAGCGGCTGGTCCTTAACAATAGACGGGGAGTCTGCTTCCTTAACCCAGGCGTTCCTTGGTTTTTCTTCTTTTACCCTTCCGGCAGGAAGCCACGAAATTGCTTTAGTTTATACGCCGCCTGGATTTATGGCAGGGCTGCTTCTTAGTCTCCTTGGGCTTGGCCTGCTGATTTTTGCTATGGTGGCTCGGCAAAAACTAACCCAGATAGCGCAGCGCGGCACGGCGTTCCAAACGGCTTCTGTTGTGTTGTGTTTCCTTCTGCTATTTCTTGTTATTGCCTTCGTCTATCTCTTTCCCGTTGGGCTTTACTTGGTATTCAATCGATAGATAACTGATAAACTGATACGATTTTTTTATAATTTAGATATACGGCTGAAATTTGCTGGTGATATACTTTTTTTATCAAGGGATCCCCACGTGATGAAAGAAGGAAATGCACATGACACAAAGGAAAAGCAGCCTTATGGTAAGCCGTAAAGCAATTCTGCACAATGCGCAGGCGGTGCGCCGCTTAACTACGAAACGAATGATCGCTGTCATTAAAGAGAACGGCTATGGTATTGGGCTAGAAAATTTATACCGCATTTTATACAGCAGCGGCATAGATTTCTTTGCCGTTGGTGCAGCATGGGAAGCCATGAAGCTGCGCCAGCTGGGATTTGAAGGGGAAATTCTTCTGTTAACGCCGGAATATTCTCCAGAAATTTGCCGGCAGCTGATGCAAGAGCATGTTCTCTTTATGCTCGGTAATCCCTGCCAGGCCGAAGTACTGCAAAAAGCCTGTCAGGGAACCACGCTCTGCCCTCGCGTCCACTTAAAAATTGACACCGGACTGGGGCGTTATGGGTTTTCCTGGAAAAGTCTTAGCGGCGCTATATACTGTACTGTCAACATGGAAGTGGAAGGGGTATATACGCATTTTTCGTCTACCGGCAAAGACTTTCGCTCAACGATTCGACTACAAAAAGAACGCTTTGACAGCGCGCTTCAGGAACTGGCCAAACATCATATCCCCCTGCGTTTTCTACATGCCAGCGCCAGTCGAACCTTAGCCGAGCTTGGCGATCTGGGATACGACGGCGTTCGGGTCGGGTCTCTCTTTTTGGGCCGGGAAACCGCTAATCATTCCGATTTTCGCGACGCTGTTTGGTTGGAAACCGCAATCTGTGATCGCAAATGGTATCCGGCCGGCGAGCTGGTTGGCTACGGAAGAACCGTAAAGTTAAAACGAGATACGCTGCTGGGAGTGGCAGCGGCTGGATGCGGCGACGGACTTGGCATCAGCCGCTCCCGACAAGGTACGCTGCCTCTATTACGGCAAGCGGTACAACAGGCGCTTTATCCGCGCACTACCTGTGCGTCAACCGTGAATGGCCGTTCCATTCCCATTTTGGAAAGTCAAGGCGTTAGCCATACGCTATTGGACCTAACAGATACTCCGTTATCGATTGGCAGTTTGGTTCGTTTTCCCATCAATCCTCTTTTACTTTCTTCTTCCGTAAACCGCATCATCTGTTAAAGCAGATAAAAATAGGACCTGTCGAAACTCGACAGGTCCCTATATTTTTAATTAAATTTTTTCAAACCCACCTTCTAAACCATGTTTAACGCGATCCCGTACCTCTGCCTTCTTCGCGTCATTAAAATGATCCAGCGTCCCCACTAAATAGCCAGTAATCCGGCGAATTCGCTCAAACGGCTCCGGCTGAAAACGATAATGCAAATTGACATATTCGCCATCGAGCTCAATATCCAGCCCTTCGATCACACGATCAGGATACTGCTCTTTTCCATGATCGATATAGGCTTGCAGCTCTGCCTCTTTAATCTGGCCACCTGTCACTTTAATATCCATATTATCCTCCATTCCGAAGCGCTTTAGCGCGCAGGTCGCGGCGCAAATTTCAAATTGCGCCTGCAAAGGAAGCTACTTGTGGCGCTCCGGCACAAATAGCCGTATAAAAAAACAGCTATTCGAGCTGATTTTTACACTACGCATCTCCTTTATTTTGTAGCTATGCCCTTATTATAATACAAGATCTTGTATCTTGCAAGTATTTCTTTAAAAACCTATCCCTTTTTCATTTTTTATGATACAATACAACCACAGAACGACTGCAAGAATCCTGCAGGGATTCTTGCTAAGTTGGCGCTTTTTGCGCCAACTTATGATACAATACAACCACAGAACGAAATTACACTGGAGGTTTGCTATGCAATTTCAACTTGACCGTCCTTTCCAGGCTCACCCGCTTTATTTTGACATACAAGACCCCAAACTGGCCGCGCTTCTTCCCGCTTGGTTCGGCGCCGCCTTTAGGGAGGCCCCCTCCCTGAGACGCGCAGATACGGAGCCCCTTTTAACCATTTCTGCCGATGAACCGTATCCCTTAAGCTTAATTCAGACCTTTGTTTACCAACATACCACTTGTCGCGATCCCTTTTTTGTTTTTCACGGCGGAGCCGTAACCCGCGGCGATTCTGCTTTTCTTTTTCTCGCCTCAACGACAACGGGCAAAACAACTTTAATTACGTATCTAACACAAATCGGCTACACGTATTTGGACGACGACTGTTTTTATTTGAATATGAATACCCTAGAGGTTATGCCCTACAGCGCTCCGATTCATTTGCGCGAAGGAGGCTATCGCTATTTAAAAAGTATTTTGCCTTCTTCCTTGCCGCCTTGCCGTCTCATGGAGGCACCGGGTGCGCCGCGCTATGTGTTTATGCCTTCGCAGTGCACCTTGCGATCCACGCGTCCCAAGGCCATTTTTTTCTTAAATCGCAGCGAGAACCCAGCCGTCGGCGATCAGTGCCGCAAACTATCTGCTTCCGACGCGCTAAACCGGCTATTTACCAGCGCCTTAATTCCTTACCAAATGAATCTTTCTTATATTCGTTTTTTCCAGCGTTTGCTTCCCCTGTGCCATGAAATTATCTATCATGACGCACCGTTTGCCGCGTCGGTATTGGAGGCCTATCATGACTGAATTATCTCCTAAAACGCTAGCCCTGCTGCTCAGCTTAAAACAAGATCCCTTTACCGTACAAATTCAAGGCGTTAGCATGAATCCTACGCTGCACGAAGGAGACCTGGTTCTGGTTCAGCGCCAAAAGGCTTACACGCCCGGCGATATTCTCGTATACGATTATGGCGAAGAAGGAATACTGATCCACCGCCTGCTTCACCAGGCCCATGGTTTATATTACTGCCGTGGCGATAACGCCGTACGTATAGAACGGATTCACGAAAAGCGTATTTTAGGAAAGGTACTCTCCTTTGCCGACGGTAAGACAATTCCCGCCTATCCGCCCAACCACTGGTCAGAAGAAACAGCGGAGCCGAAAACAACAAAATGAGTAAAGCTGCTAAATATAAAAATACGGTAACACATACCCTTAGGGTTTGTATTACCGTATTTTTATCATTCACAAAACGACTCCGACGGGGCTCGAACCCGTGACCTTCGGCGTGACAGGCCGACGTACTAACCAGCTGTACCACGGAGCCAGCACTCGTAGTGAGCGCCTCCAGGCGCTTACACAAGTAATATTATATCCTATCTTCTCTTATTTTGTCAAGACGCATTCTTATTTTTCTCGCCATTCTTCGGCCTGGAATCCATAATCCCTATTTCCTTGGCGGTGCGAACAGCGACTGCGAAAGCTTCTCTCCCTCTTCGCTATTCCAGCGTTTTAACGTTGCTTCCAGCCAGTCCTTCCCTTTGCGTATCTCGTCTTTAAACTCACGCGCAGAAAGCCGAAGCGCGCCATGGCCCAGCACAATCATCTGCTCCGCTCCATCCGACGTAACCACCATAACCCGGTGCTTTTTCCCCAGCTCATAGGTTGCCCGCTCAATATACGTATCGGCCGTCTCCGCTTGCTTAGTGTAAACCACGGAAATATTATGATACTGCTCTACTTCGGCCACGCCTCGCGACGTTCGATACGCGTCGAAAACTACAATACAAACGCACTTTTTATAGCTCTGGTACGCACAAAGCAGATCCAGTAGCATCTGCCGCGCCGCATCCATATTGCCGCCACTCCCCCCGGCTGCGATCTCCTGAAACTCCTCCCAGGCGTGAATCACATTATACCCATCAATCAGTAAATAATCCACCACCGGTTCAAAAGAATCCAGCTGCTTTTCCCGGCGCCTGTTCACCTCGTTAGGCCGAATATCGCGCCGCCGAATGGGGCCATACGTTCGCTCATAAATCTTCATAAGCTCCTCATCCAGCGACTGCGCATCGAGCCTTTCGTCCTTTTCGCGCTTTGCGCGCGGTCTTTCTACCAACCAAGTATTTTCCACGTGCATATAGGCATCGGCTTCATTCCATTTAACAACAAATCCGGCGCCGTGGGCGCAAAATACGGAATCTCCCGTATTGTCCAGGTCTTTTTCGGGTTCGTATCCTATGGTCTCTATCACGGCCTGCGCATTATGACAAGGAGCATATCCGGCCGGCATACAGCTCAAATGCCCTTCGCCCCGGGTATACGCGGTCACTTCTAGAGCATAGCCCTGCAGCTCAGATACCGGCGCCTTGCCGCGCAGTATGGTGCGCTGCGGCGCGTTGTTTTGCGATTCAATGCGAGCGGCCATCCGCTGCAAATCGGCCATGGCGCGCCCTGTCTGAGCGGCGGGAACTTCCAGCTCGAACTCATACCACGGCTCTAAAAGCAGGCTCTGCGCTTTTAAAAGCCCCTGCCGCAGCGCCCGGTAAGTTGCCTGCCGAAAGTCGCCTCCCTCGGTATGCTTAACATGCGCCCGACCCGCCACTAAACTGATTTTCATATCGGTAATTTCTGAGCCAGTTAAAACGCCGGGAAAAGCACGCTCCTGCAAATGCGTTACAATGAGACGCTGCCAGTTTTTCTCCAGCTTGTCCTCACTGCAGCGACTTTCGATTTGCAGACCGCTGCCCCTCTCGCCCGGCTCAAGCAAAAGGTGTACCTCCGCATAATGGCGCAGCGGTTCAAAATGGCCCATACCCACCACCGGGGCGGTAATGGTTTCTCGATACACGATATGCCCGGGGCCAAAACGAACGGCTAAATGAAACCGGTCTTGAATTAAGCGGCTCAGCACTTCTAGCTGTACCTCGCCCATAAGCTGCACATGAATTTCCCGCAGCGCCTCATTCCAGACGATATGTAGCTGAGGGTCCTCTTCCTCGAGCTGTCGCAGCAGTGGCAAAACGGTATGCGGCTCTTTATTCTCAGGGAGTATAAGCTGATAGGTTAAAAAGCTGCCCAGTAGAGGTCTGTCTGAATCGAGCTCTGCTCCTAGCCCCTGGCCCGGGTATGTTTGCTCCAGCCCCGTAACGGCACAGACCATACCCGCCTGCGCTTTATCTACCAGCTGATATTTAGCACCCGAATATAACCTAATTTGATCAATTTTTTCTTCGCCAATGGAATCTTTTACTTTAAGTTCTCCACCGGTAATTTTGAGATACGTCAGACGTTCTTTTTGGGAGCCGTCGGTATGCACAATCTTATATACTTTGGCGCCCCGGGTCTGCGGATAGAGCGAAGGACGCATGTATCTCTCCATGCCCTTTAAAAAAGAGTCTACCCCTTCTAGTTTTAATGCCGACCCATAAAAACAGGGAAATAGTTTTCGGCTTTGAATCAGAGCTGCTACCGTCTCATCGGGGACCGTATCGGTTTCTAGGTAGGCAGCCAGCGCTTCTTCACTGCACATAGCCACCGCTTCCTGCCAGGCTCCGCTTAAATATCCATGCGTAAAATCAATACAGCCTTCACTCAGGTTCTGCTGCAGCTCCTCTTGAACCAGCGACGCCTCTATGCCTGCAAGATCCATTTTATTGACAAAAATGAAAGTGGGCACTTCATATTTTTCCAAAAGCTTCCACACGGTGCGCGTATGGCTCTGAACGCGGTCTGTTCCGCTAATGACTAAAATAGCATAATCTAACACCTGCAGCGTTCGTTCCATTTCGCTGGAAAAATCGACATGTCCCGGAGTATCCATGAGTACCATATCCATAGAAGGCAGTGTCAGCCGCGCCTGTTTGGAAAAAATGGTGATGCCCCGCTCTCTTTCCTGCGCGTTGTGATCTAAAAACGCGTCCTGATGATCTACGCGTCCTAATTTTCGTAAGGTTCCGCTTTCATATAACATAGCCTCGGAAAGCGTAGTTTTTCCGGCGTCGACATGAGCAACTAATCCCACGCAGAGCGCCGCCCCCGTTTTTACTTTGTTTTGATCTGTTATTTTCATTCTTTATCCTTTTACTATATGATAAACCCCGAATCGATACGATGACCTGTATCAATTCGGGGTCTTCCTTATGGACGCTACAGGGCTCGAACCTGTGACCTCTGCGATGTGAACGCAGCGCTCTGACCAGCTGAGCTAAGCGTCCTGCTTTCTCATAACACAAAATATTATAGCACTCTTCGTATTATGATGCAAGCATTTTTCACCAATTTTAACGCTTAATTCCGCCGCCAGACTGGATCTTATCGCTGGCTTTGCCAGTATGCTCTGTACTGTTGTTCAAAGTTAGACACTTCCATATGCATAAGCTGAGCCGCTTCCTCCATGGTGCACTTTTCGCTTTTCACCAGCTGACACAGAATGGCCAGTGCGCCTTCTTCTCTACCTTTTTCTTTACCCTGCTCAAGCCCCTGCTCAAAGCCTTTTTCTATGCCCTTTTCTAAAATCCCAGTGCTTAAATTACACATATTCTCTACCTCCTGGCTGATTTCTTCTGTCATGGCAATATGAAATTCATTCGATAACATGGCTTTCTTTTCCTCCGGCGATTTCTCCGCCGAAAAAAGATTGCTCAAAAGCCGCACTGCGTCGTCATCGCTTTGTTCTCCCTGCAAACCCAAACGCAAAATAATGACCCGAATCAAGTCATAATTTTTCATATCTTCTTGATATGTTCCGCGCCTGCATTTTTCTAAAAAACAATACTCATTAACGCTGTCTGATCGGCGCATAGCTGTGTTTTCACAAATCCATATCGATACTACTTTTTGTATCTTGTCATATTCCTGATCTTTAAACCGTCTGCCGCGCTGCGCCGAAATCATTCTGGAAGCATAGTATATGCCTCGTTTAACAATCGGATACCCAGGCGTATCATTATTTTGCACTTCAATATTGACTATAATTTCTATGCATGTTTGCTGCTGAGGCAGACGTACCGCAAAATGAATATCGTAGCGCACCGTTCCTTCTAAGCTAGAGACATCTTCTTTTGACGGATTTGGCAGGCGATCACTTCCGCTTAAACGAATTTGTTCCTTGTCTGGCGAATCCTGGTGAACCGCAATCCGGCCAACTTGAGGAGCTCCTTCAATCCATGTCTCGGCAATTTGCTTTACCGAAACATCTTTAAATTCATCCATCGTACGCTGCAAAATATAGGCTAAGATTGACTTTTGAGCAACCAGCCTTCGCGCCGACGCGTCATACCGCGTCTTCTGACCTGAAACTTCCAGATCGCGGGCAATCTCACTTGATAATGTAGGATGCATTCTGTATCACTCCTTTTTAAATAATATGTAGAAGCATCAACGCCCTTATCTACAGTCAAGCATCCTATAAGCAAGTGCAAGACGCAGCTCGGTCCGTTCAACAGACGCTGCGTCTATTGGCCGTGCAATATCGTTTATTTAGGGTAGGACAGCCTTTCCTCCGACAACGTATCTAATACATTCGTTAAGAATCGGTTAGCATACCACTTGGCCATACCCAGGTTCATATCCAGATAATTGCCGCACTCCCTAGCGCTGGCTCCCGGAATGGCGCCTTCATAGTCGCGAATAAACTCCATCATGGCTTTCACTAACGGAGCAATTTCTCGTGAAGTCATATCGCCGGCCATAAGCAAATAAAACCCGGTTCGACAGCCCATGGGACCAAAATAAATGACTCGATCTTTCCACTCGGCCTG
>CALWPV010000039.1 GCA_944383515.1 uncultured Clostridia bacterium | reverse complement strand
TGGGCCCGCTCCCAGCTGGGATTGGTGTTGGTTGAGAAGCGAGAGTGCACCAGCGCAATGGCAGAGGCGTAGTCCGGATCTTGAAGGTCTGGGTAGAAACTGCGCAGCTGGCCGACTAAGAACATGCCTTTGTAGACAATGCTGCGGCTGGAGAGACTGGGCACATAGGTGTACCGATTGGACTGTTCGAAGACGCGGCGCAGGACGAAGAGCCGGCGATCGAAGGCGAGACCGGGTTTTACGTCGTCTGGGCGCTGAATGAAGCATTGCATAATATAGGGCATGCAGCTACGTGCGCGGCTGCCCAGTACGTCGGGATTGACGGGAACGGTACGCCAGCCGAGAACGGTTAAGTTTTCTTGCGCCGCAACAATTTCAAACATTTTAATGGCTTGCAAGCGCTGCAGGGTGTTTTGTGGAAAAAAGAACATGCCAACGCCATAATCGCGCTCGCTGCCGAGCGCGATACCGGATTCGGCGGTTACTTTTTGGAAAAACGTGTGTGGAATCTGGGTCATGATACCAACGCCGTCGCCGGTTTCGCCCGTGGCGTCTTTACCGGCGCGGTGCTCTAGTTTTTCTACAATTTGAAGGGCTTGGTCTACATAACGGTGGCTTTTCTTTCCTTTTATGTTAACGACCGCGCCGATGCCGCAGTTATCGTGTTCAAATGACGGATCGTAAAGCGGCGCCTGGTTTTGTGTCATATCCTTTACCTCCTTTAAAAAAGACAAAAATGCCTTGTATTTGTGAGGACATCTTTGTCAGACCTTTGGTGCTAGTATCTTAAGTATACGGCAAAAGAAAGAGGACGTCAAGCATAAAATGAAGCTAATAGGTTTATTTGTTGCAATTTACAGGGGGCAAACAGAATAAAAACGTGGATTTATGCAATTTTTGATTTTTAAAGATTCATTTGGGGCAAGGGAGATGTAAAAAATTAATGAACAATATGTAAATATCGAAAAAAGGCGTTTTTTTTACGATAGTTATTAATAGGAGGGTTGATAGTATGAATCAAAAATTGTGGAATGATGGACAGATGGAAGCAGAAATAACTTTGGCCATTAAGGCTTTGGCAGAGTGTTGGGAAGCGGCATACCAGAGTTATTGCATTCTTAAAAAGGAAGTAACACAGTCGCCGGGCTGCATTGTGTATAAAGGCCCGGGGAAGCGGTATGCATATTGGCAATTTTATAAGGGCGGAAAGCATGTCCAGCGCTATATCAGACCGGCGGAGCTGGAAAAAACCTATCAAGAAATTGAAAAGTTGAAACAGCTGCAGCAAAGGAAGCGAAATTTGCGGTACCATTTGCGGGCGTTGACGCGCTGTTTTCGGTATTTTGGGCTGGATGCTGAGGCCGTTATGGAGGAGCGGAGAAAAGAAGTAGCGGCGCATACCACACGAAAAAATCAGCGGAAAGAGGCGCTGCGCAGAGCGCAATTTGAAATGTACCCAGAAAGCCATAGACATGTAACGGACCGGATGGAGGTGGTTGCCTCTAAGTCGGAGCTTATAATTGCAAATGAAATGATTCGACAGGGCATTCATTATGATTATGAAAAAAGGCTGTATTTGCCGGATGGGGTCATACGTCCTGATTTTACGTTGTATTTGCCGGACGGAACAGAGATATACTGGGAACATGCCGGCATGATGGATGATCCAGACTATGCGCGGAATTTCCGGAATAAACTGATGCGGTATGATCAGGCCGGTTACCATTTGAATGAACAGCTGATCGTGACCTATGACCGCGGCGGCACTATTGATTTAGAAATCGTAAGGCGATTTTTAATATCATTATATATGATATAAGTGACTACATTTAATATAGGGACGCAGGGGAACGCAGAGGCGTTCCTGCGGTGTGGATCGTGGTAGCTCCGTCCCAGATCGGTGCAGTGCATCGTATTTACGTATTAATCTGTCCCTCAATGGCAGGAGATCCGCCCCCTTTTACCTATAGGTCCGTCCCTATAGCAGTTTTTGGCACTTTGCTCCATAACATTCCTCCCTATTCCGCTATAATAATATGGGCAGGTGTAATGCGGAAACGCACTATCTATGCGCCTTCACACTCAAGGCAAAGGGGGACGGAAGTGGGCTGAGGCCGCTTATACTCCGGCTTGTAACACTTACACCTGCGCGTTATAACCCTTATATAGGGGGGATAGCATGAAAACGGCAAGGTGAAAACAGCAAAAAGTACAAAAACAATCTTGACATAGGCATTTTGATTGTGATATATTGTGGACATGTAAACGTTTTCAAGACAGGCCGTTTAGCGGCGGAAAGGATGAAGAGAATGATTAAAGTAGGAATTATCGGATGCGGCGGTATTGCAAACGCAAAGCATTTGCCGGCGCTGTCCCATCAGGCGCATCGCGTTGAAATTGTCGCATTTTGCGATATTATTAAAGAGCGCGCGGAAAAAGCAGCCAAAGAATATGGTACTCCGGATGCTAAGGTTTATACCGACTATAAGGAACTATTACAAGACGAGAGCATCCGTACCATTCATGTGCTAACGCCCAACGTTTCGCATTGCGAGATCACGGTAGCGGCGCTGGAAGCGGGCAAAGATGTCATTTGCGAAAAGCCCATGGCCGCAACCCCGGCAGACGCACAGAAAATGCTGGACGCACAGAAAAAGAGTGGTCATATTTTAACCATTGGATATCAGAACCGCTGCCGTCAAGACAGTTTAACACTGAAAAAAATGTGCGACGACGGCGAGCTGGGCGAAATCTATTTCGCCAAAGCGCAAGCGATTCGTCGCCGCGGCGTTCCCACCTGGGGCGTATTCCCCAACAAGGCCTTGCAGGGCGGCGGCCCCCTGATCGACATCGGCACTCACTCGCTGGATCTGACGCTGTGGATGATGAACAATTACAAACCGAAGAGTGTTATGGGCGCCAGCTTCCAAAAACTGGGACGCCTGCTGCAACCCGGCGACCAAGGAAACACCATGGGCGTCTGGGATCCCAACACCTATGAAGTAGAAGACTCCGCTTTTGGCTTTGTAACCATGGAAAACGGCGCCGTTATTGTCATTGAAGCAGCTTGGGCGCTAAATACGCTGGAAGTATGCGAAGCCCTTACCCAGCTGTGCGGCACCAAAGCCGGCGCCGATATGAAAGACGGCCTGCGCATTAATAAAATTATGTACGATAAGCAGACCGTGATTAAACCGGATTGCCGCACGCCCAAAGGCGTTGACTTCTTCGCCGGCGCATCGGCTAAATCGGCCGAAGACACCGAGTGCGAAGCCTTCTACGACGCCGTTGAAGGCAAAGGAAGCCCGGTGGTAAAACCCGAAGAGGCGTTTGTTGTTACTCAGATTTTGGACGCTGTCTATCGCTCCGCTGAAAGTGGTCAACTGATAACGTTCTAATGGAGCAGGTATATCTTCAAACCTATTCTCTAGGCAAAGCCATGGAGGAAGCGTTTTTAACTTCATTAGAGAAAGTCGCGCAAATCGGCTACAGCGGCGTAGAATTTGCCGGCGGCTATGGCGGCATGGAAGCCGAGAAGCTAAAAACCTATTTGGCGCAGCTCGATCTTGTGCCCATTTCCAGCCACGTCGGATTAGACAAGATTGAGGCGCAGCTTCCCTACTTAGCAGCGCTAGGCGCCTCATACGTTATTTGTCCCGGTACGCCCCTCAATACGTACGACGAAATCATGGCCAAAGCCGAAGAGATGAACCGCATTGGAAAACTAGCCAAAGAACAAGGGCTCACCTTTGGGTATCACAACCATTACGCCGAATTTAACCAAGTGCAGGATCAATACGTGCTCGATCTGCTGCTGCAAAACACCGATCCCGCCTGCGTCACGCTTCAGCTCGACGCGGGCTGGGCAGCGTATGCCGGCATCGATCCGGCTGCCTATCTCGCACAGCACGCCGGCCGCTGCAGCCTGCTGCATGTCAAAGAAGCGCATAACGAAAAAACCGGCTGCGGCATTATCGACTGGCAAAATGTCATTCGCGCAGCGCGCGAAAGCGGCGTTGCAGCCTGCATTGTCGAACGCGAAGGCGTATACGAAAATAAAGATATCTTCAGCTGCGTCGCCGAAGACCTGATGTATCTTCACAATCAAATTCAATAAGGAGTGAAAATCACAATGAAATTAGGTGTTTTAACCGTTCCGTTATATCATTTAACGTTAGAAGAAACCGTAAAATATCTGCACAGCCTCGGTGTGCAGGCCGTAGAGCTTGGCTGCGGCGGCTCTCCCGGCAAAACCCATTTAGACCCCGACGTCTATTTGAATCATCCGGATAAAATTGCCGAAGTCAAAGAGCTCATGAAAAAGTACGACATGGAAATCTGCGCTCTCAGCGCCCATGGCAACGCGGTTCACCCCAATCCGGAAATTGCCGCGCAGGCGAAACAGGACTTTGAAAACGCCGTTCTGCTGGCCGAGCAGTTGGGCGTGGATACGGTCGTTACCTTCTCCGGCTGCCCAGGGGACAGCCCCACCTCACAGTACCCCAACTGGGTTGTTTGCCCCTGGCCCGACGACTTCCTCACCATTTTGGACTACCAGTGGAACGAGGTGCTTATTCCCTATTGGCAAAAGGAAGTTGAATTTGTACGCGCGCATGGCGTAAAACACGTGGCTTTTGAAATGCATCCCGGTTTTTGCGTGTACAACCCCGAAACCTGCCTGCGCCTTAGAAACGCCGTGGGCCCCGAACTGGGCGCCAACTTCGATCCCAGCCACCTGATCTGGCAGGGCATGGATCCTGTAGCCGCCATTAAAGAGCTCAAAGGCGCCATTTATCATTTCCATGCTAAAGACACGAGAATTGACACCTATAACACCGCCAAAAACGGCGTGCTCGACACCAAGCACTATAGCGAAGTAGAGACGCGTTCGTGGGTATTTCGCACGGTTGGGTATGGCAACAGCACGCAGTACTGGCGTGAAATGGTAACCGCCCTCAAAACCGTGGGCTACGACGGCGTGCTCAGTATTGAGCATGAAGACGGCCTCATGAGCATTAAAGAAGGGCTGGAAAAAGCCGTGGCCACTCTGAAAGACGTGCTAGTTTACGAAAATCCCGGCGCTATGTGGTGGGCCTAATGACGCAGTATGCTTTTATCGACGCGCTCTGTGAAGACTACAGAGCGCGCGGTTTTTTCCCTTCCGCCGTAGTTAGCGTGTTTAATAGTCAGAAGACCCTGCATCGTGCCGCCTATGGCGGAAATCAGATGGAGCAAGGCTACCGCCCGGTGAATACAGATACGGTATACGACGTGGCTTCGCTTAGTAAAATCGCAACGGCGACGCAAATTTTGCAGCTTATCGACCAAGGCGCGCTGGCGCTAGAAACCAAGGTTAGCGCCGTGCTGCCCGCAATCGCCGCGCGGCCGCGGCTTAGCGAGAGGTTAAAAGACGTAACCATATATCAGCTATTAACGCATTTTTCCGGGATTATCGACTGGTACCCCTTTTACGTGCAGGCCGGCCGCGATTTTTACGACGTATTCGAATCGTTTATCGGCGACACCCCGGTTATGCAGAAAACGGTCTACTCGGACATGAATTTTATGCTGCTGGGCAAAGTACTGGAAGCCGTGCGGCAAAAGAGCCTGCCTCAGTGTTTGGCCGATTTAAAGCGGCAGCTGGGCGCGACTCATTTAGAGTATTTATGCAAAGATACCGAAAACATGGCGCCGTCTTCCTACGGCAATGGCATTGAAGAAGGCATGTGCGCAGAGCGCGGCCTGGTCTTTGACGGATTCCGGTCGAAGGCGGAACCGGTGCTGGGTAGTGTGAACGATGGCAATGCGCACTATTTCTTTGGCGATGTTGCCGGCCACGCCGGCGTATTTGCCGATGTAGACGCGTATGAGCGGATTGGCCGTCTGTATTTAACGTCGGACTCGGCGCTTTTGGCGCGGTCTATGACGGAGCAAGAAGATGGACGCGGCCTAGGCTGGCAGGTGGAGCCTTCGCTTTTCCCGGAGGGCTGCGGCCACACTGGGTTTACGGGAACGTCAATCTGGGTTTCTAAGGCGCATGATTTGGGCGTGATTTTGTTTACGAACCGGCTATTTTATCCGGAGCGAAATCCGAATGCGACGAATGAGTGTAGGCGTGCGCTGCATCAGGCGGTGCTGGAGCATTTAGGATAAGGAGAGGGCTGCTGCCTGCGGGCGGCAGCCTTTTTGGCGCTACAAGGAAGGAGGCAGAGAATGGAAATGCAATTTTGGCGGGCGCTGGCGGAGCAGCTGCAGCTGGGCAAAGTGTTAGAAGCGCCCAGGCCGGTAACGGGCGGCTTTTTGCACCGCATGGCCAGACTGGAAACCAGCAGCGGCCGGTACGCGGTAAAGCTGCTCAATCCGTTTATTATGAAACGGGAGACGGCTATGGAGAACTACCGCGTAGCCGAGCGGCTGGAAGCCAAGCTGGAACAAACGGATATCCC
>CALWPV010000038.1 GCA_944383515.1 uncultured Clostridia bacterium | reverse complement strand
TGGTATACATGCTCAAATGTTGCCGATTTGAGTCCAGAGACAGATTCATTGCAAACAATGTTTTTGATAGCGGTTTCAATAAACATTAATTCTGGATATAAAGCAGCTTTTAAATTATTGTCATATTCAATTACAGCCACAACTTCACTAAAGTCAGTAAATGGAATTCGGTTATTACTATTCCGTACAAAACGATATCCTTTATAGCCATGATAGTATCCATAACTGATAAGCTGTTGTTTTTGGTGACTTCCGCTTATTTGAATATTACAATTATTTCTTAAATGTCGCATTAATCCGTTGATTGTCTGCGGTGAACTCATGAGGCGTCCTCCCTTCATTTATCCTTTTTCTATTTATAGCTATTATTATAAGAGTCGTTGCCCTTTTCGTCAACATCACTACTGATAGCAGGTAGTCATTACAGTGTTATCATCAGAATTATACTTGCTGGGATTACGAACAAGCTGAAATAAATGGAAAGTATTACGGTTATCCTCATCAAGCCAGAAAAAAGTCTGCATACTATCTTCGGCGCAGCCGGGAGTCACAGTGATAAAATTAATGAAATTGACATTTAAAATTTTTGCGATTTCTATAAGCGTATTTTTTTGGTCGTTCCGTCGATTTCTTCTCCGTGGGAAAGAGAAAGTAAAAATAGAGTGGGGACTATTATCAACCGCCCATAATATCACAAAAATGGCACTGGAAGGCTAAGAACCAGTACCGTTTTTTAGATATGAAAAAGCTTTTGGAAAAAAAGGATGCCCCTTTTCTATAAATCTAAAAATTCATCGTTTTGGGACAGCCTCTAAAGCGTACATTCTATAATAAACATTTCAATCCACATTCTGCAAAAGATCCAGAATGACAAACAATAGTATACATCTTTTTTTTTCAAAAGTCAAAAAGTGTATTGACAAAAAGAGTCAAATAATACATACTATAATATACAAACATAAAAATGAAATGAGGTAGAAATGATGATTGCTCATATTAACGCCTCTAGAGAAGTACAATCGCTTCAAGATCACAGCCGTAATGTTGCCAAGCTATGCGGCGAAGCGTGTAAAAGTATTGGCCTAGAACACGTGGGCTATCTTGCGGGCCTTTTGCATGATATGGGTAAAGCCCATGAAAAGGTGCAGAACCATTTACGGAATCAAACCACTGAAAAGCTGAATCACGCGACAGCAGGTATGCGCTGGATATGGGACGAAAACAAGCAAAAAAAAACTTCTTATAAACTCATGGCGCAAATCGTTTCTATGGCTATCGGCTGTCACCACAGTGGCCTGGATAATTTTATTTCTCCTAAAGGGGAAGAAGACTGGGAGAAGAGAATGGCGTCAGAAACAGCGCAGCAACTGTACGAAGGTAGTGTGAAAGCATTCTTAGAGCAGTGCATGTCTGTAGAAGAAGCAACAGAGTTAATGCATAAGGCAGTAACGGAAGTGATTACATTAGTAAAAGGTATTGATACAGATGATGCAACACTGATTTTTTTTGCCTTGAGTATGGTACAGCGTTTTCTGTTTGGGGCTCTCGTCGATGCCGATTGGACGGATACAAAATGCTATATGAATAGAGAAAAGCTGCCGGAGCCCGTCTGTGATCAGCAGCGTCAAGAGGTTTGGAAGCGACTGAGTGAATCTGTAGAACAGTACATAGCTGCGCTCCCGCGAAAATATGCAATTGACGCGGAGCGTACACGTATTTCTAATCTTTGTTTACAAGCGGCAGAGCAAAATGACAGAGGTATCTATCGCTTATATGTTCCCACCGGTGGTGGAAAAACGTTAGCAGGTCTTCGGTTCTGCATGCGTATGGCGCAGAAGCAAAACGCGCGGCACGTGTTTTATTTTTCGCCCTACAAATCGATTACCACACAAAACTCAGAGGAAATTCGAAAAGCCGTGGGGGAAGGGCAGTACGTTTTGGAGCACCACTCAGACGTTATTATGACGGACGATAAAGAAGACCAGGAAAAATGGTTGGCTCAAATGCAGCGCTGGCAGGGCGTTCCTATTATTTGTACGACCATGGTTCAATTTCTTAATACCTTATTTTATGGGGCAAGGCAAAATGTAAGACGCATACCTGCGCTAGCAGGTTCCATATTATTATTTGACGAAGTGCAGGCGCTTCCCAGCCGCCTGACCCATTTGTTTTGTTTAGCCATTCAAACTTTAGAACGCGTTTTTCAATGTACCATTATTCTGTGTACAGCCACGCAGCCAGATCTAGAATACTTGGACTATCCTGTAAATTCTAAAGATATCATTCCGGACGCGGGCGAACTGTTCCGTAAATTTAAACGAGTACAAGTTATGCCGCACCTAACGGGTGGTGGCTATACTATAGAAGGGCTAGCGGATTTTGTAGGGGAGCTTTCTCAGCAGCATTCAAGCGTCTTGGTCGTTGTTAATACAAAAGGAGTCGCAGGTAAGCTATACCAAGCCCTAGAGACTCATATCGATCCAGGAGCACAATGCTTCTACTTAACGACAAATTTATGTTATGCGCACCGCAAAAAGGTTTTAGGCGCGATTCAAGAGGGTCTTGCTCAAAATCAGAGAATCATCTGTATTAGCACACAGCTTATTGAAGCTGGCGTTGACCTAAGCTTTTCCTGTGTTGTCCGAGATCTGGCAGGGCTACCCAGCATTATTCAAGCAGCGGGGCGCTGTAACCGTCATGGCGAAGCTGTGCTGGGAGCCGTACATGTCGTGGCTTGCAGAGAAGAAAACTTAGAGGCGCTACCGGAAATTCGATATGGGGCGCGCGCGACCAGAGATGTATTACAGAAAGTAAAGGCGGAAGATTTATTGTCGCCAGAGGCGATTCGATTATATTACCAGTTATATTATCAAGGCGATGTAAAAGCAGAACTCAGTTATCCGCTTTCAGTACCTTATGGAACTGGTTATAAACGGGTTGAAATGGTAGATTTGTTAAGTCGCAATATAGAAGGCCGAGAAGCTTTAGCGCAAAACGGCGGGCGAGAAATAACGGGCTGGACTATGTGTCAGGCATTTCGATTTGCGGGCGAAAATTTTGCAGCGATTCCCGACGAGACAGAGGCGGTTTTGGTCGAGTATGGTGAAGGAAAAACCAAGATACAAGCACTTTTGAGAGAGGAGGGCGCTTCGGTTACACTTTCTGAACTACAGCCGTATACCGTGGCCGTAAGTCGTGGGGCGCTGCAAACTATGATTCGGGAAGGTATGGTTTATCCAGTGGAACAGGGGGGCATGGTCTATGTTTTGAGAGGAGAATTCTATGACAAAAATATAGGAATAAAAAAAGACTCACAAGCGTTTACAGGATTTTTTGCCTAAGGAGGAAAAATGGATGCAGTATGAAAATTCTATTTCGCTACGCATATGGGGTCGTTACGCGTTATTTAGCGATCCGATTACACGAGTAGGAGGAGAAAAGTGCAGCTATCTGGTCCCCACCTATCAGGCCATTAAAGGGATATTAGAAAGCTGCTACTGGAAGCCAACGTTTCTTTGGGTTCCCGACGAGATTAAAATTATGAATCCCATTGAAACGGAATCTAAAGGAATACGTCCCATTCGTTATAACGACGGGAAGAATGATCTTTCGATTTACACGTATTTGGTCAATGTCGATTACCGTGTAAGAGCTCATTTTGAATGGAATACAAATCGTCCTGATTTAGCGGGAGATCGAAATGAACATAAGCATTTCTGGATCGCTAAACGCATGCTGGAGCGTGGGGGGCGCCGCGATATTTTTCTGGGCACACGCGAATGTCAAGGGTATATAGAGCCCTGTGCTTTTGACGAGGGAAAAGGGGTATATGACGAGACGCCACCCATTTCGTTGGGTCTTATGCTACATGGACTTACTTACGCAGACGAAAGCGGAGACGGTAAAATGTATCAGCGCCTTTGGAATCCCACTATGGAGCAGGGGAAAATTCGATTTATTCGGCCGGAAGATTGTCCGATTGTTCGTGAAATTAGGAAACAAGAGATAAAAACATTTACTATAGGAAAGAATTTGCAGAGCTGCTTTGACTTAGAAACGGAGGTGGCTGCTCGTGGGCTGGATTGAACGGTGTTTTGAGACATATGAGAATAACCTTGCGCAAGTAGGTAAACCGGCGGTTATTAATGGATGGGAGAAGCCTATGCTGTTACCGGTAGCTCATACAACGCAAAAAGTGCAGTTAGAACTTTCCTTAACGGACGAGGGGGAGTATATTTCTACCGAGGTGTTAACCAAAGACGATATGACAACCGTAATCCCCTGCACAGAAGAGTCGTCGGCCCGTACTTCGGGGCCGGTACCACACCCTTTGGTGGACAAGCTGCAATACATTGCCGGTGATTATAGGCAGTTTGGCGGACCGAAAAAAAGCATGTGGAAGAAATACCTGAAACAGCTTCGAGACTGGTGTCAGTCGCCGTATGCGCACCCTAAAGTGTTGGCCGTGTTAACGTATCTGGAACAAGGGAAGCTGATTCAGGATCTGGTGCAGGATCACATTCTGTTTTGCGACAATGCAGGACGCTTGTTAACGAAGTGGAATGGCGACAAAGAAACCGAACCGCCTATCTTTAAGCTATTACTCAATGGGGATCAGTTTGAAATTTTCGTGCGTTTCCGCGTGGGAGGGGATGCTCTGGCGAAAGATGCTGCGGTATGGGAAAGCTATACGCGGTATTATGAATCACAGATGGATCAGACGGATTATTGTTTTGTACAGGGCAAACCTATGATCGTTTCGCAGCTCAGTCCGTATAAAATTAGAAATGCAGGCGATAGGGCGAAGCTGATTTCTAGTAATGACAGTGCCAATTTTACGTATCGCGGACGATTTGAAACGTCGCAGCAGGCTTTTTCTATTGGTTACGAAACAACGCAAAAAGCGCATAGCGCTTTGCGGTGGCTCATTGGACTACAGGGCGTACAGACGGGAGATCAAACAATTTTAGTTTGGGGAACGAAAAACGAGCGTATGCCTAAGATCACGGGAAATACCTATCAGGTGGCGGTGCCAGAGGAAGACGACGATTTGGGGGGAGCCCCGATTATTCAATCAGAAAAAGAAGATACGGAAGGTGAAATTGCCCGTCGCTTCAATGAAGCAGTCTTAGGATTTCGCTTGGAATTAACGATTACCTCGAAGGTGACGGTTATGGTACTAGATTCGGCTACACCAGGGCGCTTATCCATTCGGTATTACCGAGAACTCGATGGCTCTCAATTGATGGATTCGGTGCAAGACTGGCATCACCATTTTGCCTGGGATATGGTCTACTGGAAATATCCGAAAAAAGGAAAAGCTATACCCATTTCATACCATGGAGCTCCGTCGTTTTCTGAAATTGCTAAAGCGGCATATGGAGATAATGTAGACGATAAACTGCGTCAGCAAACCTATGAACGATTACTGCCGTGCGTAACCGAAGGCAAGCCGCTTCCCAGAGATTTAATGGTAGCTATAGTGAATCGAGTGGCGGCTGGCGTCTCTTTGAGCTATAGTGAGCGGCAAAAATTAAGAAACATTGCCTGTGCTATGATTACGGGTTACCATTATAGAAATTTAAAGGAGGATATATCAACCATGTCAACGAAACAAGATCAGCGCAGTTATTTATTTGGCAGAGTTTTGGCATGTCTGGATCAAGTGGAACGGGTGGCGCTTCGACTTGCCAATGCTAATACTGGCGAAAATATACGGCCGACAAATGCGCAAAGACTAGAATTTGCCTTTACCAAAAAGCCTGCCAAAACAACTATGCTGCTAAAAGAGAAGGTGGCTCCTTATTGGGAGCGACTGGGTAAGTCTCGGGGATTCTATGAGAAGGTACTAAATGACTTGCTTGTTAACTTTACAGCGGATGATAGTCAGGAAGATAAGGTTTTATTTGACAATACTCCGCTCAACGAAATGTATATTTTGGGTTATGCTCACCAAATCAAAGACTTTTATACCAAGCGATCTGAAGAATCGCAAAACGAAGAATAATCAGGAGGAATGAACTATGGAAGCATTACACAACAAAATTGACTTTGCGCTGGTTATTGCAGTAAACCATGCAAACCCGAACGGAGATCCCTTAAATGGAAATCGGCCTCGTGAAACCTACGAGGGGCTGGGAGAAATTTCCGATGTTTGCTTAAAGCGTAAAATAAGAAACAGACTGATTGACCTGGGAGAAAAAGTATTTGTTCAATCGGACGACAAAAAAGTAGACGCTTGCCGAAGCTTAAAAGAGCGCGCAGAAACATGCGCCGCGCTGGTGCAGGCCGGAAATGCCAAAGATGCCGATGCGTATGCTAAGGCAGCCTGCCAGGAATGGATTGATGTTCGTAGCTTTGGACAAGTTTTTGCTTTCAAGGGAAAGGACAAAGCGTCCGGCGTTTCGGTTGGGGTACGTGGGCCTGTTTCTATTCATCCTGCCTTCAGCGTAGAACCGATCTTGATTGACAGCATTCAGATTACCAAGAGTGTAAACAGCGAAACGGCTGATAAAAAGACAAGCGATACCATGGGCATGAAACACCGGGTCAATTTTGCCTTGTATACTACATTTGGCAGTATTAACTGCCAGCTGGCAGAGAAAACGGGATTTACCGATCAAGATGCGGAAAAGATAAAAGAAGCGCTCATTACTCTTTTTGAAAACGATGCTTCTTCGGCCAGGCCGGAAGGAAGTATGGAAGTGGTTCGGCTGTATTGGTGGAAGCATAACTGTAAATCGGGGCAATACCCTTCTGCTAAAGTTCACCGGCTGCTAAAAGTGGAGAAGAATACGGATACAGCCAATAAAGCGGAAGATTACACGATTGGCTGTGATACGCTGCCCGATTTAGAAGTGGAAGTGTATGATGGACTCCGATGAATATCTGCAAATTGCCGGCATACAACATTTTTGTTTCTGCCGCAGACAGTGGGCGCTGGCCTATATAGAACAGCAATGGTCTGAGAATTTCTATACGGCTCAGGGACATGTAGACCATGAACGGGCACACAATGAAGCGGTAAAAGAAAAACGTGGCAATCGACTGGTGGTGCGCGGCATGCGCGTTATTTCGCACCGGTTGTGCATGACTGGAATCTGTGACGTGGTGGAGTTTCAGAGCTGCGCAGAAGGCATTTTTCTGCAGGGGCAAGAAGGGAGGTGGAGGCCCATGCCGATAGAATATAAGCATGGGTCTCCCAAAGAGACAGACGCAGACCGCGTGCAGCTTTGCGCGCAGGCTATGGCTTTGGAGGAAATGCTAGTTACAGAAATTCCCCTGGGAGCGCTTTACTATGCTACGCCGCGCAGAAGAGAGATGGTAGAGCTTACACCGCAGCTACGAGAAAAAACGCAAAATTTGGCACAGGAAATGGTTTCCTACTGGCGGCGGGGGTATACGCCTAAAGTACGGCCTACGAAGGCATGCAATGCCTGCTCACTCAAAGAGATTTGCGTGCCAAAGCTGTATCGATACGGAAATGCTCAGTCTTATATTACTTCGCATATTACGGAAAGTGTGGACGCGGAGGGGTAGTATGAGGAAACTCCTGAACACATTATTTGTATTATCGGACGATCATTATTTGACGTTGAAAGGAGAAACAGTTTCGATTCTCCGCGGTAAAGAAGAAGTTGCCTGTTTTCCACTTCTTACCTTAGAAAGCATCTTGTGTTTTTCTTATGCGGGTGCCTCTCCGGCGCTCATGGGAGCTTGCGCGGAAAAAGGCATTCAGTTATCTTTCTTCTCTCCACGTGGCAAGTTTTTAGCCAGCGTATTTGGTGAAATGCGGGGGAATGTAATTTTAAGACAAACACAGTACCGTTTGTCCGACAACGAGAAAGCATGCGCACAAATAGCAAAAAGCTTTATACTGGGCAAAATTTACAACGCGCGGTGGGTTTTGGAAAGAGCAACACGAGATCACCCGCAGCGAGTTCCTGTAGATAAACTCAAAGAGAAATCAGCTCATTTGGCAGCTCTGCTGCCAATAGTTGAAGCAGCGGACTCTGTTGAGACAATCCGTGGACTGGAAGGAGAGGCGGCGCAACAGTATTTTACTGCCTTTAACGATTTAATATTGCAGCAGAAAACCGTATTTGCTTTTCGGGGGAGAAGCAGAAGGCCACCCCTGGATAGGGTCAATGCCCTGTTATCGTATACATATACTATTTTAGCGCGCGATTGTGCTTCTGCATTAAGTGGCGCTGGCCTAGATCCTTTTGTGGGTTTTATGCACAGGCCTCGGCCAGGGAGAAGTAGTCTTGCCCTGGATTTAATGGAAGAATTGAGACCAGTGTATGCGGATCGATTTGTTCTTTCTTGCATCAATCAGAAAATGATGCAAGAGAAGCATTTTGACGTACAAGAAAATGGGGCGGTTTTTCTCAATGATGTTGGGCGCAAAGCCTTTTTTACAGCTTGGCAAAAACGGAAACAGGAAGCGATTAAACATCCATTTTTGGGAGAGAAAATTCAGTGGGGATTGATTCCTTATGTACAGGCGCTGCTCCTTGCCAGAACATTGAGAGGCGATTTGGACCGGTATCCGCCGTTTTTCTGGAAGTGATTGCAAGAGGGGAAAAATAATGTTAATATTAGTTACGTATGACGTGAATACAGAGACGGCTGCCGGAAGAAAGCGGTTACGGAAAGTCGCTAAAGCTTGTGTGAATCATGGGCAACGGGTGCAGAACTCAGTTTTTGAATGCTTGCTGGATGCTGCGCAATATACGTTCTTTAAAGCGGAGTTAACAAAGTTGATTGATCCTGCCACCGATAGTCTGCGATTTTACAAACTAGGTAATTCCTATCAGACGAAAGTAGAACATGTGGGTTGTAGTCCGCAATGGAAGCAAGACGGAGTTTTGCTTATCTAAAATTGTTCAGTGCGATGTTGTAGTGAACATAGAATATACAATACTTTCGCACTGGTAAATGTCTTTATTTTTTTCATTTTTGGTCAGTTAAATAGATTTTTTGGGTAACGCTTAAAGCCTATTTGAGCATATTGCTCTAATAATTGCAAAACAAATCATATATATTTATGAAGTTTTGCTGTCGCTCCCCGCATGGGGAGCGTGGATTGAAATTTTCGCAAAACGGATAACGACGTAACGGAAGTCATAGTCGCCCCCCGCATGGGGAGCGTGGATTGAAATGCTGATAGTGACCATGCCCTTATGAAGTTTTTGCGGCGTCGCTCCCCGCATGGGGAGCGTGGATTGAAATATTTTACTGGGTTTTTTGAGAATCATTATAACGTCGCTCCCCGCATGGGGAGCGTGGATTGAAATCGATTGACTGAATTCTGGATTCTTGTTGCTTAATGTCGCTCCCCGCATGGGGAGCGTGGATTGAAATATAAT
>CALWPV010000037.1 GCA_944383515.1 uncultured Clostridia bacterium | reverse complement strand
AGCAGCATGGCGAGCACCGCAGCGGCCAGTGCACCTATGCCAATCCAGAGCGGCCTCGCCACCTTCTCTGCCAGAAGCCCGTAAGCCAGCAGGCCCAAAACCAGCGCTGCTAAAAAACCAATACCGGCGCCGCCAAAGCCCAGCGTTCTTCTATACTTCGCATTCGCCTTTTGCGCCTGTTCTTCTTCTTGGCCGTACCGTTTTTCGTTTGTCCGGCGCAGCTCCTCTTCCCCCGGTTCCTCCGCCAAAATGGCGCCGCCGGGCGCTGCCGCCTCTTCGGCTTCCGGTAGCTTTACCGCTCCGTTTTCTTCGGGTAGCTCCTCGGCCGCTTCAACCTGCTTTTCCGGCTTTGCCGGCTCCTCGTCGGCCGTCCGGCGCGTCTGCTCTTCCGGCTCGTCGGTTTCCGGCTCTTCTTCCGGTTCCTCCGGTACAAAACCATGCTCCCGGGCTAGCTGCCGCCAGCGCTCTGCCTCCTGTTCGTTGACTCCTACGCCAATTCCCATTTCATAACACTGACTGAGCCACCACATGGCTTCTTCGTCGCCCAGCTCGGCGGCCTTCCGATACCAGAGGGCTGCCTGCTCTTCGTCTTTATCCGGATACGGTGCATACTGCCCGCTTAAATAAACAATGCCCAGCAGCTTGCAGGCATCAACCATATTTTTTTCCGCAGCCGCGCGCAAAAATAAAAAGGCCTCTTCCTGCTCTCCTTTATGCTGATAGCATTCACGCGCCTTATGATACAGCGCTAGCATTTCTAGTTCTTCGTTTTCCATAGACGCTTTGTCCACGCCTCCTTTCTCACTGCGACAATACGCTGTTATGGTACCGGCTGTCGTATGAAACGTCCTCGCCAAACCAGGCAGGCGGCTCAAAGGCTGCCATAGCCTCTTCGCTGTCAAATTCAACTTCAACCAGCCTCAGTCCCGCTAAATGCCCTTCGAATACATCCAGTTCGGCCGTAAGGCCACCGGCCAGCGGTATATCATAGCGCGTTTTTACTACGCTGTTTCCTTCAATTTTAGTCAGCAAATGCACATACGCCTGGCGCGTAATCGGCATTTCAAACTCTTCACGCACCGCAAGGCCCTTGCCCTTTACGGTTAAATAGTAGGTTTCTTCCTGCTCTCCCCGCGCCTTCTGACGCACGCAGCGCAAACGAATGACCGGCTCCCGGCAAATATAACTCTGCTCTAAGTGCCGGTGCGGATACTGCTCCAGCTTCTGCGGCACTTCTCTAACTAAATATTTCTTTTCAATCTCCATGTCCGGCTTCCTCTAATAATAGCTCAAGATTTCGGCGCAGCACAGCCGGCCCGCGCCATGTAAAGGCTCTGTCCGGATACCGCGCGGCAAACTGCCGGCGCGATACGCCTTGTAGATCCGCCTTGCTCAGCGAAGCAATTAAATCTTCGCGAAACTCCTTAATCATGGTTAACGGAACGCCCGCATTATGGGGACAAACCTTCTGACAAACGTCACACCCAAAAATTAACGAGTCTTTTTGTAAAATCTGAATTTCCCACGGCGCCAGCTCTCCTGTTTTCTGCGTAATCGAGCTGCGACACCGCTCGGGGCGAAAGGCCCCGTCCTCCGTTAACGCGCCGCCCGGGCAGCTCCTTACACACCGGCCGCAGCGCATGCACGTTGTCTCAGCCGTTGCTGCCAGGGCATCCGCCTCCAGCGGCGCATTCAGCGTCAAATAGCTAATAAAACAATAGCTTCCCCACACGGGGTGAATCAGCATCTGGTTTTTGCCAATCCAGCCCAAACCGGCGCGCAGCGCCAAATATCGGTCGGCTAACGGACCCGTATCCGCATACGCGTGATACACAAGATCTTCTCCTAACACCGCCTGCAGCGCCTTCGCTGCTTCCTCCAGATACCGCGCCGTTACCTTGTGGTAATCCAGCCCCCGGCAATAGTAAGAAAGATTGCCCGGAGCCTCCCCCGCAAAATACGGAAAAAGGACGACTACAATGGACCGGATCTCGTCTGTTTTTTCCGCCGGCTCCGGCGCTAAAAACGCATGCGCCGTTAACCCTGCGCGGTTCAAACATTCACGAAGCCTGAGTTTCCCCTTCGAAAGCTCTAGCTGCGTCCACTCCACTGTAACCGTCCTCCTTACCTGATCTCTTTATTCTTCCGTATTGCCCATAATGCGGTTGAGCACTTCGTCAAACCCATCGGCCGCTTCGGCATACGACGCGATCTCTTCTTGCAGCTCGCTCAGACGCTCCACCTCTTCATCCGTTACGTCCTGCGTAACCGCATACCGATACGCAATCTCATACATTTCCATGCTGGCATCCAGCATTTTGCCCAGCTGATCCGCATATTCCTTCAGCTGCTCCTGATCCTGCGCATACTCTTCCGGCGCTTTCTCATTCGCAATAGCCTGATACTTTTCTTTCAGGGTGTCGCTATACCCCCGCAGAATTTCCAGCTGCTCTTCATACGCCGCCTCGTCCTGGTTGTTAAGCGCATCTTGCACAGCCTGCACCGCGTCATTAACCTGCGAATCCATATCCTGTACTTCTGTAATAATACTATTGATCGACTCGCGATACGCCGCTACGTCGTCTCCTCCGCAAGCTGTTACCGCAAAAGCCAGTACAGCCGCCATGCATAATGCCACCATTCGTTTTTTCATAGTAAAGTATTCTCCTTTGTCGTATTTTCTTTTGTAGGACACTGGGTCACAAGAATAGAGCCCCGGTATCTTTAAATAATATATTTAGGTTCCGGCTGCGGCCGCGCTTCCAGCTCTTTTTTCACTTCTTCATATCCGGGTCTGCCAAACATGGCATATGTCGCATTCTTTCCGGCTTCTACGCCAGGCTGGTCAAAGGCGTTAATCTGCAGCAGCTCGCCCGCGAACGCGGTGGCTACCTCAAACAAATATAACAGCTCGCCAATGGTAAACTCATTGACTTCCGGAAGCGTAATCGTCATATTCATTTTACCCGCCTTGAGCAGCGCGTATTCCGTAGCCATCTGCTCGGTTTGTATCAGCTGGTTCTGCGTAGCGCCGCCCAAAAAGCCGAGGGAAGGAATTTCCTGATAAATCTTGGGAATGGTAAGCGTTCTTCTATATTGATCCACACCCAAAAATACGATCATTTTGTCAAACGGTCCTTCCGCATACAGCTGCACCTGCGAATGCTGATCCGTAACGCCCAGCGCCTTCACCGGCGTTTGTCCGGCATGCACTACGCTGCCGTCGTTAGCAAACTTTTTGCCCAGCGATTCGGCCCACAGCTGTGCAAACCAGTCAGACATATATTTCAGAGAATCCGCATACGGCATCATAACCTGAATATTTTTCCCCTGCTGCATGGCAATGTAGCTCAAAATCGCATACATATACGCCATATTGGCATAGGTGTTTTCTTCCTGGCAAAGCTGATCCATATACGCCGCGCCGGCCAGAAGCTCTTTAATATCAATGCCCGCCATGGCTGCCGGAAGCAGGCCTACCGGAGTCAGCTCCGAGAAGCGGCCGCCTACGCCGGCCGGAATTACAAAGCTCTTATACCCTTCTTCCTCACAAATGGGGCGCAAATTGCCTTTCACCGCGTCGGTCGTGCACACAATATGCTTTGCGGCTTCTTCTTTGCCCAGACGCTCTTCCAGCAGCTCTTTAATCATCATGAACTGCGACATGGTCTCCGAAGTACCGCCAGACTTAGAGGTAACGTTAAACAGCGTTTTCGCCGGGTCAATCGTCTCAAACAAATAGGCCAGGCGCTCCGGATCCACATTATCGGCTACATAAAATTTGGGGTATCCGCCGCGTTTCTCGCGGGGCAGCTCATTATAATAGGGGTGATTGATTGCCTGCTGCAGTGCAATAGGACCCAGCGCGCTGCCGCCAATGCCCAGCACCACAAACGCGTCAAACTGGTCTTTTACTTCTTCTACATAGTGCAGAATATCGTCAACCACTGCCTCCTGATTATAGGGCAAATCACGCCAGTCCATGCCGCCGTTTTTTCTTTTTTCAATCATGGCCTGCTCCGCAGCCTCAATGGACTGTGCAAGCGCGGCGATTTCTTCTTCCTTAATTCCTTTTTCTCCCACGAACTGCGCCATCATGTTGTTAAAATTCAGACGAAGCTTCATGTTTCTTTTGAAATCTTCTTTTTCGTACCGAGCCATCCTCTTACCCTCCGATTGTCCAGTTTTTTGCACAATTTCTGCGCAATATTTGGTTACATTATATACCCTGCCGGCTCAATCGTCAATCGAAAGTTGCGCTACCGCGCCGCCAGATTCTACCCCGCTCCGCCGCTTCATACTATAATAAAAACATTGTTTCAGGAACCGCTCATGGATTTTAACCGTCACACCTTGCAATCGCCGCTCTTTCTCATACTACTGGGAGCGCTGCTCTACTGGCTTTTAGAGCAGAAAGGACTGTCCTTTCTCGCCGCCTGCTGCAAACCGCTGGCATACGCCGCACTCTGTATTTACCTGCTGGAGCCGGCCGTTGCCTCTCTGAGCCGCCGTTTTCGCCTCTCCCGGGTCGGGGCGCTGCTGCTCACCTTTGCTCTCCTGGCGCTCACACTCTTTTTCCTTCTCTATCTCTTACTTCCCGATCTGACGCGCGCCGTTCTGAGTTTGGCCGACCTGCTTGCCAAAACCAGCCTCGCCTCTCACCTGCCGCTGCTCTTAGAAAACGCGGCGCCCCTGCTGGAGCGCGCCGGCGGTCTTGTAGAAAACATAAGCACACTGCTCGCCACGCTCCTTATGTCTTTCTACTTTCTACTCACCCACGAAAGCCTCGGAGAATCCCTGGCCGCCTTTCTTTACCCCCTGTGCGGCCGCCGCGCCGATCGGCCTCTGCTGATTCTCCATTTACTCAGCCAGTCGTGCCGCCGTTTTCTGGGGCGCAAGCTGCTTCTCGCCTTTCTGCAAGGCGTTTTGCTCTTTCTGAGCACGCAAGGGGCTAATCTTCTGTTTCACCTGCATATCCCTTCGCCGCTGCTTCTGGGCCTGCTCACCTTTCTTGGCAACCTGATCCCTCTGTTTGGCCCCATTGCCGCCGCGCTCCTCTGCGGCGTGCTCGCTTACCTCGCCGGGCTGCCGGAGCTCATTGTCACCCTCTGCCTCACCGCCCTCTTTCAGCAGCTAGATAACCTTATTCTTAGCCCGCGCCTGCTCGGCTCCGGCGCTGGTCTCTCTCCTTTTAGTACCTTGGCCGCTTTAAGTGTAGCCGCCTCTACCGGCAGCTTAACGCTCATTCTGCTGGCCGTCCCCCTAGCCGCATTCGGCCAAACCCTTTTTCGCGCATGGCGCGCAAACTTTAATGGCTACCGCCTTCCGGATCGCTGGCTCCGTTATCGGCCGTAAGAGTTTCGCATGTTTGGCAAAGTCAGCTCGCGGTTGCTTCAGCCAATACCGATCCTATAGCCAGTGAATACGTTTGACCGCTCCCCCCCATGCCATAGCCTCTTGTTCCGGCATGACGATGCGGCGTTTATAGACCACATGCCTATATTTCTTTTTGAGTTCATGCCGTTGAATGGACATAAAAATTCCTCCTGTCTAGGGTAATGCCTATACAGGAGGAAAATTGAAATAAGATTGAAACTGGATTGAATGAACGCCATTAAAGAACCATAAACACGATCACGATAATACCCAGCACAATGCGGTACCACCCGAAGGCAGTGAAGTCGTGCTTGCGAATATAGCCCATCAGGAATTTAATTACCAGAATCGATACCAAAAAGGCGGTAACGCAGCCAACTAGCAAAATAACAAGCTCGGCGCCGGTAAATGCCAAACCAAATTGCAGTAGTTTTAAAACGCTCATACCAATCATAACCGGCACGGCTAGGAAAAAGGTAAATTCGGCGGCGGCTACCCGCGATACGCCAATGAGCAGGGCGCCCACAATGGTAGAGCCCGACCGGGACGTTCCGGGAATAATCGATAAAATCTGGAACAGCCCAATGAGAAATGCCGTTTTATAGCTGATATCATCCAGCGTTTTGGTAGTGGGAACGCGCGTTTTGTTCCACTTTTCAATGACAATAAAAGCAATACCATAAATGATCAGCGCCAGCGCGATCACCAGCGGCGTATGCAGATGCGCTTCAATATAATCGTCGAATAACAGAGTAATCACGGCGCCCGGAATGCAGGCTACCACCACTTTTAGCCACATAGAAAATGTTTTCTTAATCACAACCGGCTGCGATTTGTCTTTGAGCTGAAAAGGCCACATTTTGTTCCAAAACAAAATGACAACCGCCAAAATTGCGCCTAGCTGAATTACAATAAAAAACATTTCTTTAAATGCATCGCTCATGTTCAGCGTAAAAATTTCGTCGACCAACAGCATATGCCCCGTACTGCTAATGGGCAGCCATTCGGTAATACCCTCTACAATGCCCAGTACAATAGCTTTGACAATTTCAATTAGTTCTACACCCACAACCATATTCTCCTTTTTTGTTTTTAAAGATTATCCTATTCTTATGCCAATCGCGTGACAGAATAGACGTCTTACGTATTATACTGCATCCAGCGGGCAAAAGCAAGGCAGGAAGCGCGCTGCCATAGAATATATAAATCCGATTTGACGCCTAGCGTGAAAGACGATATAATCTCTTCTTTGACAGTTGAAAGAGTAAAAAGAGGCTACAAACCCAGTAAATATGGGCGTTGTAGCCTCTTTCGGTCTTGCATCGATATGTGCTATATTTTGTCTCTTTCCAAAACTTTTGTGTTTTTAATGA